>DAOWML010000197.1 GCA_030643125.1 Bacteroidales bacterium | reverse complement strand
TTTGTAGTAGTGGAGCTGGCGGGAATCGAACCCGCGTCCGAATAAGAAATCCAAATGCGTTCTACATGTTTATCTCTTTATTGATTTTTGAGAATAGTCTGACAAAGAGCAGTCTAACTAAACCTTAGCTTCTTAAATTTCGTGTAGTTACCGAAGCATTAACTAAACTAGTTTAACATTTACGATGCCTCAAATCAAAACGCTGTTAAACAAAGCTTTCTGTGAGACAGCCTGTCCTGTCATCCTAGACGACTGGATTAAGCTTAATTCACTGAGTGAGATTAAGCAGCAAGCGCGTAGTTATTTTCGCCGTTTATTGTTTTGCGCCTTGATATTTACGAGCCAAAACACAATGCTCGACATGCTGACATTCCAATTTATCTTACCGTCAAAACCAAGACAGCCCCATATTAGAGGTGCAAAGTTACAATATCTTCTACTTATTATTATTTTTTTTGTTAAAAAAAATTAATTTTAGCCTTTCTAAAGTATCTAATTTTTAAAAGACAATTAAATATGAGCAAAAAGATAAAAGTTGGTGTTTTATGCGAAACCAAAAACCCACCTGATAAGCGAGTCCCAGTTACTCCATCGCAAGCAGTAAAATTTGCAGAACGTTTTTCAAATGTAGATGTATATATACAACCTAGCGGAATCCGATGTTATACTGATGAAGAATATCAATATTTAGATTTAAATGTGAAAGAAGATTTAAATGATTGTGATATCTTGATAGGTGTAAAAGAAGTTGATCCTAAAACATTAATCCCGAATAAAACATATATGTTTTTTGCTCATGTTGCTAAAAAACAACCTTACAATCGTGACCTGTTGCAAGAAATTATTAAGAAAAAAATCAGATTGATTGATTATGAATATTTAACAGATCGTGATAATCAAAGAATTGTAGCTTTTGGCCATTGGGCAGGAATTGTAGGGGCGTATAATGGATTGCGCGCGCGAGGAATTAGAACTGACCATTTTAATTTGAAACCTGCACATGAATGTAAAGATATGGATGAGATGTTTGCCGGTTTAAAAAAGATTAAGCTAAAAAAGAAAAAGATTCTTGTTACTGGTGGAGGTAGAGTAGCAATGGGAGCAATGGAAACATTGAGTCAACTGAACATTAAAGAAGTAACTCATGATGAGTTTTTAAATAAAGAATTTGATGAGCCGGTATTGTGTCGTATCGATCCTGAACATTATGTACAACATAAAGGTGGAATGCAATTTAATTTACAACATTTCTTTAAGCATCCTGAAGAATACGAGTCAACATTTAAGCCTTTTACTAAAGTAACCGATATATTTGTTGCATGTCATTTTTGGGATCCTAAATCACCTGATTTTATTACAAAAGAAGATTATCTTGATCCTGATTTTAAAATAACAGTTATAGCTGATGTGAGTTGTGATGTTGACGGGCCTATTGCTTCAACTGTAAAAGCATCAACCATAGCTGAACCATTTTTTGGCTATAATCCAAAAACCGGTGAAGACGAACTTCCATTTATTAACTCCCAAAATATAACTGTAATGTCTGTTGATAATTTACCTGGAGAATTGCCTCGCAATGCATCTTCTGATTTTGGTAATAACTTAATTGATAAAGTTTATCCTTCGTTATTTGGTAATGACGATACAGGTATGATCGAACGTGCTACCATTGCAAAGGATGGTAAATTAACTGAACGATATGCTTATCTGCAAGATTATCTTGAAGGGAAAGTGTAAGAAAATTTAATATAAACGAAAGGTCATCCTATGTTTTTCGAAGGAGTACCTTATTTATTATAAAGTTTTTTAAAATTTTAAATTCCTTAATTTTTTAATTGTTTGCAACTGATTGTTAGAACTGAAAATATAATTTCCGACCACTAAAACATCACATCCGGCATCAATTAAAATTTTAGCATTTGTATTGTCAATACCACCATCAACCTCAATTAATGCATTCGAATTTATATCAGTAATTAATTGTTTTAATTCCTTAATTTTTTCAATGGAATTTGGGATGAATTTTTGCCCGCCAAATCCTGGATTTACTGACATAATTAAAACCAAATCAACATCTGAAATAATATCCTTTAATAAGTGTACTGGAGTGTGTGGATTTAAACTAACTCCTGCTTTCATCTCTTTCGATTTTATATTTTGAATAGTACGATGCAAATGATCACATGCTTCGTAATGTACTGTTAGTATATCAGCTCCGGCATTATAGAAATCTTCAATATAGCGATCGGGATTAACTATCATTAAATGAACATCTAATGGCTTTTTAGCATGTTTTTTAATGTGTTTAATAACCGGAAATCCAAATGATATATTGGGAACAAACATTCCATCCATCATATCCAGGTGAAACCAATCTGCTTCGCTGGTATTTATCATTTCAATGTCACGTTGAAGATTTCCGAAATCTGCTGATAATAATGAAGGGGATACTAAATGTGCCATATTTGAATTATTTTGATGTAAAAATAAATAAAAAAAGGAAACTGAACGGTTTCCTGCAGATTCTTGTTAATTATCCTAAGTATGTTTTCAATATCTTACTACGTGTCGTGTGTTTCAAGCGTTTAATTGCCTTTTCTTTGATCTGTCGAACTCTTTCACGAGTGAGATTAAATTCTTCACCAATTTCTTCTAAAGTAAATGGATGTTTTCCGTTGAGACCGAAATATAAACGTACAATATTGGATTCTCTTTCTGTTAATGATGATAAGGCTCGTTCAATTTCTTTTCTTAAAGAATCGTTTAATAAACTTCCATCAGGACTTGGGTTATTTTTACTTAACAGAACTTCGTACATATCACCATCTTCACCATCGGTAAGCGGAGCATCCATTGAAACATGTCGACCAGCACTTCTCATCGCATCTTTTATTTCTTTAGGAGCAAGCTCAATGGTATTTGCAATTTCCTCGATCGATGGTTCTCTCTCAAATTTCTGCTCTAATTTAGATAATGCCTTATTAATTTTATTAATTGAACCTATTTTATTTAAAGGTAAACGTACTATTCTTGCTTGCTCTGCCAAAGCTTGTAGTATAGATTGCCTAATCCACCATACAGCGTATGATATAAATTTAAATCCACGGGTTTCGTCAAATCGTTTTGCTGCTTTAATTAAACCCAGATTGCCTTCATTAATGAGGTCAGGCAAGCTTAGTCCTTGATTTTGGTATTGCTTTGATACTGAAACAACAAAGCGTAAGTTTGCTTTTATTAGTTTTTCAAGTGCAAGATGATCACCACTACGAACCTTTCGGGCAAGTTCTACTTCTTCATCGGCTGATAAAAGATCAACTTTCCCGATTTCGTGCAGATATTTATCTAACGAGGCAGTTTCTCGATTAGTAACCTGCTTGATGATTTTTAACTGTCTCATTACTACTTTGACAGAATAATTGTTAGCTTAATTAATACGTTGATATAATACCAATTGTTACAAATAAACTCAAATATGTAAATAAAAATCTTTACAATAAAATTTTTTTGTTATTATTATTTAATAAATTGATATTATGAGTTTTTTAAAAAAAAGTATAGACTTCTTTTGGTAATTGTCAGGAAATCTGTAATATTGCATTGAATTTTCTTTTGAGTTACTAATTCTCCTGAAGTAAAAGATCAATCAATTTACTTGCTTATCAATGAAATATAGTTCAAAAATTATTATAATATCATTTAATTCCCAATATAAATAAATACAATGTACGACATTCTTGAATTGAATAAGAAGCTAGTTTCTGATTTAAGAGATATAGCTAAAGGATTACAAATTAAAAAAGTTGAGTCATTAAAGAAACAGGATTTGATCTATAAAATCCTTGACCAACAGGCAATAAACGCTACATCAGATGTAAAACCAGAAAAGAAATCTTTTGTCAGGAAACGTTCTTCTGATAGATCAAAAACTACTGAAACACCAACCAAAAAAGTAGAGCATAAAGTTTTTAAAGAGAAAGAACGTGAAAGAGAGAAGAGACAAGTGAAACCTGAACCTAGAAAGGTATTTGCGAAAGATGCTAAAGATAATCAAGAGCCTAAAGTTGAAGTAAAACATGAAGAAAGCTTGGAGAAAAATGAATCTAAAAGCTCTCCTGATAGAGATGATTCATACAAAAAAAGACCACCTCAGAGATTTTCAAAAGATAATTATCACAAAAGACCATATGATAAAAGAAATGACAGATCATATGAATTCGATGGTATAATAACTAACTCGGGTGTTTTGGAAATTATGCCTGACGGTTATGGTTTCTTGAGATCTTCAGAATATAATTATTTAAATTCCCCAGATGATATTTACGTATCACAATCACAAATTAAATTGTTTGGTTTAAAGACCGGTGATACAGTTGAAGGTACAATCCGTCCACCAAAAGAAGGAGAAAAATATTTCCCTTTAATTAAAGTAGAAAAAATTAATGGAAGAAGCCCTGATTATATTCGCGATAGAGTGCCATTCGATTATTTAACTCCATTATTCCCTGAAGAAAAGTTTACAATAAATAATAATCAGAATGATAAATTATCGACTCGGATTATTGATATGTTTGCACCACTTGGTAAGGGACAACGTGGATTAATTGTTGCCCAGCCAAAAACCGGTAAAACAGTGTTGTTAAAAGATATTGCTAATGCGATTGCAGCAAATCATCCTGAAGTATACATGATTGTCCTCTTAATTGATGAACGTCCCGAGGAAGTAACTGATATGGCACGTAGTGTAAATGCTGAAGTTATTTCATCTACATTTGATGAGCCTGCAGAAAGACATGTTCGTATTGCTAACATAGTTCTTGAAAAAGCGAAACGCTTAGTTGAGTGTGGTCATGATGTAGTTATTCTTCTTGATTCAATTACTCGTTTAGCAAGAGC
>DAOWML010000093.1 GCA_030643125.1 Bacteroidales bacterium | reverse complement strand
TAAAATGAGCTAAAATAAATTAAAATTTAAAATTTTAGGCGTCTTTATTTTTATACATTTGTACATTAAATTAAAATAAATCAAAATGCTACTAAACTATATTAACTGGAATGTTGACCCAGAAATTGTTGGTTTTTGGGGCCTTTCAATTAGATATTACGGATTATTATTCGCGTCGTCTTTCTTTTTTGGATATATAATCATGCAAAAAATGTTTAAAAAAGAAGGTTTAACAGTTGAGTTATTAGATAAACTAACCGTTTATATGGCAGTTGGTACAGTGTTGGGAGCAAGATTAGGCCATTGCTTATTTTATGGCCCTCATTTTGACATACTTGGATTTAATGGGGAAATTCTTGTAAGAGGTTACTTATCACACCCACTTGATATTATAAAAATATGGCAAGGTGGTTTGGCCAGCCATGGTGCAGCTGTTGGTATATTAATAGCTATTTACTATTTTTCTAAAAAGCACAAAAAACCATATTTATGGACAATGGATAGAATTGTAATAGTTGTTGCATTAGCAGGTTTCTTAATTCGTATGGGGAATTTAATGAATTCCGAAATTTATGGTATTCCAACAGAACTACCCTGGGGATTTATTTTTGTTCGTAATGGTGAAGTACTACCCAAACACCCAACACAAATTTATGAGGCTTTATCATATCTAATAATCTTTGTTTTGCTCTATTTTATTTACAATAAAAAAGGAGCTCAATTAAAACAAGGATTAATTTTTGGTTTATTCCTAATTCTTCTTTTCACCGCTCGATTTTTTATTGAATTTATAAAAGAAGTTCAGGTTAATTTTGAGCAAGGCATGTCATTAAATATGGGACAATGGTTAAGTATACCATTTATACTAATAGGATTTTTCCTTTTATACAGAAGTTTAAAGCAGCAATCTGCAATAAAATAAAGCTTTCATAGTACACTTGCCTGCTACCCGCCTGCCAAAGCGAAGTGGCGGACAGGCAAGCAAGCATTCCTATTCGGTGTCTTAAAAAAATCTCAACAAAATAGGTTTTTTCTATCGAACATTTTGCAATTTAGATTATGTATAAGAATTCTTTAAGACGAAAATTTGTCTTAAATTTAGAATCCTTATTATACGATTTAATCTGCAGCACTCATGATCAACCAAATAATTAACTTCAGCATTAAGAACAAGCTTATTGTTATTCTTTTCACTTTAACCATAGCCGCTTTCGGGTTGTTCTCTGTTTCACAAATTCCGGTAGGCGCTGTACCGGATATCACCAATAACCAAATACAGGTAATTACTACATCGGGTAATTTATCAACACAGGACGTGGAACAATTTATTACATATCCGATAGAACTTGAGATGGCAAACTTGCCGGGAGTTAATGAAATTCGATCTATTTCAAAATTTGGTTTATCTGTTGTAACTATTGTTTTTGATGATGATATAGGAACTTATTTACCCCGACAACTTATTGCAGAAAAAATAAAAACTGCTGCTGCTAATATTCCGGAAGGATTTGGAGTTCCCGAAATGGGTCCAATAACTACAGGTTTAGGTGAAATATACCAGTATATTCTTGATACAAAACCAGGTTACGAAAATCGTTATTCACCAATGGAATTACGTACAATTCAGGATTGGATTGTTAAACGACAATTATCAGGAATCCCGGGCGTTGTTGAGGTAAATACCTGGGGTGGATTTCTTAAACAATACGAAATTGCAATCAATCCCAGGCAACTAAAAAGTTTAAATATTACTTTGCTTGAAGTTTTTGATGCTCTGAGTAAAAATAACAGTGTTGCCGGAGGCGCTTATATCGAAAAACAAAACCGGAGCTATTTTATTCGTGGCGACGGAATGGTAAAATCTATTGAAGATATTGGCTCAATCGTTGTCAAAAACAATAATGGGATACCGGTTTTGATACGCGATATTGCCGTTGTTCGTTTTGGACATGCCAATCGTTATGGTGCTATAACAGCAAATGGCGAAGGAGAAAAAGTTCTTGGTCAAATTATGATGCTTAAAGATGCCAATTCAAAAAAAGTAATTAATGAAGTGATTAAACGCGTTGATGAAGTTCAAAAAAGTTTGCCCGAAGGAGTTTTTATTAATCCAATACTCGAAAGAAGTGAATTAATCGGCAAAACATCATTTACAATAGCTGAAAACCTTATTTTAGGATGTTTGATCGTTATTTTAATTGTTATGCTATTGCTTGGAAATATTCGTTCGGCACTGGTAATAGCATCCATGATTCCACTTGCACTCCTTTTTACAATTTCGCTGATGTACATTTTTGGTATCGATGCTAACTTAATGAGTTTAGGGGCGCTAGACTTTGGTATTATCATAGATGGGGCGGTAATAATTGTCGAATTTATTGCGGTCCGTATAACGGCTAGTAAGGCTGATTATGACATATCCGCAGGGAAACAACGACAAACTCTTATTGACAAGATAACATTTCAGGGAGCTTCAAAAATGATAAACTCAGCCATATTTGGCCAGATTATTATTCTTGTTGTATTAATTCCAATACTTACATTAAGCGGTGTTGAAGGTAAAATGTTTCGCCCTATGGCACTATCTTTTAGTTTTGCCATTATAGGAGCTATGATACTGGGTTTAACATGGCTGCCTGTTGCCGCATCCTTGTTTTTAAAACCTGAAAAGGAAAATAAAAAAAGTATCTCGAAATGGATTATGAATATAGCTTATCGCTCATATTGTCCGGTAATGAAGTGGTCATATGATCACAAATCAATTATTATAGGAATGGCTTTAGCTTCACTGGTTTTTACAGGAATTCTTTTTTCCAGAATGGGTGGTGAATTTGTGCCTACACTCGATGAAGGAGATTTTGTGATTCAGCCAGTTCTGAAAACAGGAACTTCGCTTACAAAAACCATTGAACTTACTACACAAATGGAGCAAATTCTGATTGAAAATTTTGTTGAGGTAGATCAAATTGTTTGTCGTATTGGAGCAGCAGAAGTGCCTACAGATCCCATGTCTATGGAAGAAATCGATATGATTATAAAGTTAAAACCCAAAAGTGAATGGGTTTCAGCAACAAGCAAAGAAGAGCTTGCCGATAAATTTAAGAAAGCACTTATGGTTATTCCGGGCATCGACTATGAATTTACTCAACCAATTGAGATGCGCTTTAATGAATTAATTACAGGAGTAAGGGCGGATATTGCCATTAAAATTTTTGGTGAAGATTTAGATTACCTTGACAAAAAAGCCATTGAGATTAAAAAATTAATTGAAGATATCCCGGGAGCTGCTGATATTATTTTAGAAAAAACAGCAGGTTTGCCACAAATAAGTGTAAAATACAAACGCGATAAAATTGCTTATTATGGTTTAAATATTGAAGAACTAAATCAACAACTTGCAATGGCCTTTGGTGGACAAGTGGCCGGGAGTGTCTTTGAAGGAGAAAAACGATTTGATTTGGTTGTGAGATTTCAAAGCGATTTCCGTTCTGACATTAAAAACATGAGACAATTAAATATTGGTTTACCTAACGGGACTCAGATTCCTTTAGATGAACTGGCCGACATTAATTATGCTTTTGGACCAGCAAAAATTTCCCGGGAAAATACACGACGGAGGGTTGTTGTGAGTGTTAACGTTCGTAATCGCGATCTGGAATCGGTTGTTAAGGATATTCAGGCAAAAATTGATAACAATATTGTATTAGAATTTGGAAACTACATTACATACGGTGGTCAATTTGAGAATCTTAAAAATGCTACTCAAAGATTAAAACTTGCTGTTCCAGTTGCTCTTTTGCTTATTTTTATTTTTCTGCATTTTGCTTTTAAATCCTTTAAAGATGCTGCTCTTATTTTCACTGCAGTTCCATTATCTGCTGTTGGCGGTGTTTTCTTTTTATGGATAAGAGGAATGCCGTTTAGTGTATCAGCAGGAATTGGCTTTATTGCTTTATTTGGTGTAGCTGTATTAAACGGGATTGTTCTTATTGAGTATTTAAAAGAACTTAAAGAAAGCGGAATGAAAGATATGCGGGAACTAATTCTTAAAGCTTCACGTGAACGACTACGTCCTGTAATGTTAACAGCCTCTGCTGCTGCTCTAGGATTTCTACCTATGGCTATTTCTACTTCTTCGGGAGCAGAAGTGCAACGTCCATTAGCAACCGTTGTTATTGGAGGACTTGTTACATCAACCTTGTTAACTATGATTTTGCTACCTCTTCTTTATAAAATTTTC
Organism: Bacteroidales bacterium; assembly: GCA_030643125.1. Taxonomy (GTDB): domain Bacteria; phylum Bacteroidota; class Bacteroidia; order Bacteroidales; family UBA12077; genus UBA12077. Next base: position 3,613 of record DAOWML010000093.1, on the reverse strand, counting down.
AATTCGCCAAAACCTCCAAAAATAAAAAAAATCCCAAGTACAGTAAAATCAATTATTCTGTTAATTGCTTTTAGCGGAGCGTTAACAGTATTTGCCCAAAATTTTGAAAACGAACCACAAAAAATCACTATTGAACAAGCTGTTGAATACACCAAACAAAATAATCCTGTTCTTCAAAATACTCTACTTAATATAGAGTCGGCAAAAAAACAAAAACAGGGAATATTAAATTTCGATCCAACAGAATTTTCCTATCAAAAAGGACAAATTAATTCTGATTTTATTGATCATTCTTTTGAAATTAATCAAAATTTTGGATCTTTTTTAACACATTACCAAACAGGAAAGTTAGTAAATCAAAATATTTCCCTGAGCGAAAAAGAATATATAATCGTAGAAAAAGAGATTATTGCTCAGACAAAAATTGCATTTTATAAATGGATTTACCTGATTAACCGGTTTAAAATAAAACAGGAACAAGTTGGTTTATACAAAGAGTTTGTTAGAATTTCACAGCTTAAATATGAATTAGGAGAATCGAATTTACTGGAACAAACTCTTGCAGAAACAGAATATGCCGCCAGTAAAAACAGCTTGCTGAAAATCACCGAAGAATTAATAATTGCCGAAAACAAATTAAAACAACTAATGAATACCAATGGTGATTTTATTCCGGAATCAGATTCTTTAGTTATTTATCAATTACCTGCAGGAATCGATCCTACAGCAAGATTTAGTTCCTCTGTTATGTTGAATTACTACGAAAATCTTTACGCTATTGAAAATGTAAAATATAATATTGAAAGGTCGCGTTATTTTCCTGAATTATCGGCCGGGTATTTTAATCAACAAATCGATCAGGTTGGTGGTTTTGCCGGCTGGAGCATTGGATTAAAAATGCCAATATAATTTTTACCACAAAATGCAAAAGTGCAAGAGGCAAAAATCGGGAAAGAGAAAGCAATAAATACATTTGAATATCAAAAATTCAATCTTGAAAAAGAAATCGAAAACCTGGTTATTCATTTAGATCAAATACAAAACGACTTGATTTATTACCATGAAAGTGCTTTGAAAAAAGCTGCACTTTTAACCAATACAGCACAAATTCAGTTCGAAAAAGAAGAGATTGAATATTTAGAGTTTTTGCAAAGTATTAAGGCTGCACAGGAAATCAAACTGGGATATTCAGAAACATTATATAATTATAACATAACAGCTATTAAACTTGAATTTTATATAAAATAATATGAAAAATGTACTTTACATAATTCCTTTGGCTTTTCTTATATCTTGTTCTGGCGAAAAGGTCGACAATACTGATAATGAAGAATTGCAAGAAGCTAAAACAAGCATAGAATCAATCGAATTTTCAAAAAAACAAATTGATTTAGCAGGAATTAAAACAGGCAAATTCGAAAAAAAGACCATTTCAGAAACTATTGAGTGTTCTGGAACAATTGAAGTCCCTCCACAAAATATTGCAACAGTTTCTCCGGTAATTAGTGGATTTATCAAAAACCTGAATTATTATCCTGGCGACAATGTTGAAAAAGGGAGCGTTCTGGGTACTCTAAATCACCCTGATTTTATTACTCTGCAACAGCAATATATCGAAGCAAAAAGTCAGGTTGATTTTTACCAGGAAGAATATAAACGTCAAGGAGAGCTAACAGTTGAAAATGCTGCATCAATTAAGAAAATGCAAAAAGCAAAAGCTGATTACCTGACTTATGAGGCTAATTATAAATCGTTAAAGGCTCAACTAGAATTGCTTGGTGTAAACACTTCGGAAATAGAAAAAGGAGAGTTTGTAAAAGATTTTAAAATATCAGCACCTATTAGCGGAACTATTTCACAACTTAGTGCTAATAAAGGGAAATTTGTTAGCTCAGAAGATTTTGTTTATGAAATTATCAATGCATCGGTACTAAATATCAAATTAAATGTTTTCGAAAAAGATTTATCGAAAGTAAAAATAGGACAAACAATCCGTTTTAGTATTTTAAATAATGAAACACAATTTGTAAGCAAAGTGAAAAGAGTCGGCATTAAAATAGATAAATCAAACAGAACAAGCCTTGTTCAAAGTGCGATTGATAATAAAAATCAGTTATTAAAGCCAGGTATGTATGTTAATGCATCCATAAATATAAACGAAAAAGAAGCGTTTACTCTGCCTTATGAAGCAGTTGTTGATTTAAAAGGAGAGTCGTTCGTTTTTATTAAAAAAGATAATTCGTTTAAACGAATTAAAATCGAAAAAGGAGTTGTACAAGATGATTTCTGTGAAATTTTGAATTTAGATAAAGAACTCCTAAAAGCAGAAGTCGTTATAAAAGGGGTTTATTATTTAATTGCCAAAACAGAAACAGAAGAATAAATAATTTTATTAGAATTTATTCGTTTATTGACCATAAGCTATTGATGTTATTGAAAATATAACATACATTTGCAATCAAAATAATAAACCCTAACCTAAATGAAAATGGAAGATCAAAACAAAAATCAAAATTTAAAAAACGAACAACAAACAAATAATCAGGCTCCGGTTCCTCCACAAAAAAACAAAAGTGGATTAATGTTTATTCTTTTCTTAGTTATTGCACTTTTAGCTGTTGTAACTTTTTTATACATTAATCAGCGTCAAACAACAGATGAAATAAGAACCGTTTTAACTGAAGAAAAAGATTCGCTACAATCACATTTGATACAATTACGTGCAGGCTATGACGATTTAATGACTGATAATGATTCTATGAATGCTCAATTAATAATTGAAAAAGAAAAAATAGATGATTTATTAGCAGAAATAAAAACAGTAAAAGCTATAAATTATACAAAAATCAAACAATTACAAAATGAACTTGGTACTTTGCGCGCAGTGGCAAAAAGCTATGTTCGACAAATTGACTCTTTAAATACAATGAATCAGGAATTAGTTGCGGAAAACATTCTGGTTAAAAATGAAATCAAGACTGCTAAATCAGTAAATGTAGAACTTGAAGAACAAAATAAAGATCTTTCCGGCAAAGTTGAATTAGCAAGTGCTTTAAGAACAGAAAATCTTGAGGCTGTTCCATTAAATAAAAGAGGGAAACCCAATAATAAAATAAATAAAATTGTAAAAATTAAAGTTGGCTTTAGAATTAAAGAAAATGTTTTGGCAAATGCCGGCGAGCGTGATATTTATGTTAGAATTGCCGGTCCGGATGATTATATTTTAGCAAAATCTGAAGAAGATTTGTTCGAATATGAAGGACAACAAATTGTTTACTCGGCAAAACGTCCTGTTGATTATATAAATAAAAATTTAGATGTTATTGTGTATTGGGATAACAACGGCGCATTATTGCAGGGAGCTTACGAAGTATATATTTTTGCTGATGGCAACGAAATAGGAACTACCCAATTCTTAATTGAATAAATAACATTGGGAAATTATACATATAAAAAAGGAGCTCTCCCGATAGTTATCGGGAGAGCTCCTTTTTTTCTTAAATAGCAATATCTTCCTGTTTTCGCCACTTTTCTAAAAAATTGATTTTTTTGCTCTGAACAGCCTATTAATAGGGTATTTTATTTTTGATATGGGTGACCCGTTTGTATCTTT
>DAOWML010000214.1 GCA_030643125.1 Bacteroidales bacterium | reverse complement strand
TTTTTCTTTTTCTATTTAAAATCGAAGGCTTCGCTTAAAGCGAAGCCTTCGGTATTAAAACACAAAAAAGGGATTGAAAAAATCAATCCCTTATAATTAGGTCTAAAGTTACGGTGTAGTTCAGCTTATTAAGTTTTATAATAAATAAATATCTTCTGTTTAATAAATTAGGAAATCTACGCCGTGACTTTTTTCAAGAACTAAGCTTATTAATCTAACTTGTGAATTACCAAACCACTACGTAATTTAGGTTCGAACCAGGTAGTTTTTGGAGGCATAATATTACCTGAATCAGCAATATCAATTAACTGTTGTAATGAAGCTGGATATAAAGCAAATGCAACCTTCATATCACCACTATCAACTCTTTTATTTAACTCACCCAATCCCCGAATTCCTCCGATGAAATCAATTCTTTTTGATGTTCTTAAATCTACAATATCAAATATTGGTTCAAGAACTTGTTTTGAAAGAATCGTAACATCAAGAACTCCGATTGGATCGTTATCATCATAAGTTCCTTCCCTGGCAGTTAACTTATACCAGTTGCCTGCTAAATACATGCTAAATTCATGAAGTTTAGCAGGCTTGTAAATCTCAGAACCAACTTTTTCAATTTCAAAAGAAGCAGATAATTTCTCAACTAATTCTTCTTCTGATAAGCCATTCAAATCTTTTATCACACGGTTATAATCAATTATTTTAAGTTGATTATCAGGAAAATGAACAGCCATAAAGAAATTATATTCTTCATTTCCGGTATGATTTGGGTTTTTTTCTTGTTTTTCGATTCCAATACGAGCAGCAGCAGCTGTTCTATGATGACCATCGGCAACATAAGTATAAGGAACTTTTGTTGCAAATAATTCTTCCAATTTTTTATTTGTATCAGCATTGTTTATTACCCAAAAATGATGTCCGAAACCATCTTCTTCAGCAATAAAATCATAATCAGCTTCCTGATTTTTAACAATATTCTCAACTATTGCATCAATCTCCGGAACAGCTTTGTATGAAAAAAATACCGGCTCAATATTCGCATTAGTATAACGAGTTAAAACCATTCTGTCATCTTCTTTTTCAGGACGGGTTAGCTCATGTTTTTTAATAATACCTTTATGATAATCGGCACATGCAGCAGCACCTACAATACCATACTGAGTACGGCCATTCATTGTTTGAGCATAAATATAAAATTTTGCTTCATCATCCTGTACTAACCATCCTTTTTCCTGTAAGGTTTTAAAATTTTCAACAGCCTTGTTATATACTGTTTCAGAATGTACATCAGTTCCCGCAGGACAATCAATCTCTGCTTTTGTAATATGTAATAACGAACACTCTTTACCTTCAGCCATTACGGCAGCTTCTTCACTATTCATAACATCATAAGGTAATGATGCTACATCCTTTGCAATCTCCTTCGGAGGTCTTAATCCTTTAAATGGTTTTATTATTGCCATGTTTTTAAATGATTATTTATAATTGATTAATGATTAATTTACTTTAAAAGTTGTATTTCCGTTTTCAAGAAAGTCGATAATTTGATTTGCGGCAGCTCCTCCTGCATTAACATTTGCCTCAGCAGTTTGAGCACCCATTTTCTTTGGAGTAAAGAAAAATCTACCTTCGAATTTCTCTGCAATCTCGTCTTTACAATCAGGAGCTATATCAGACACATAACTGAAATCTTCTCTTTCAGCAAAAACTTTCAGCAATTCGTCTTCGTTGATAACTTCTTTTCTGGCAGTATTAACAAGAGTAGCATTTTTTGGCATCTTGTTTAATAAATCAAATCCAATTGATTTTTTAGTTTTTTCGTTTGAAGGAATATGTAATGACACATACTGACAAGTTGAGTACAGCTCTTCTACTGAATCAACAGGAGTTATATTTGCTTTTTTAATTTCCTCTTTATCTTTAAAAGGATCGAAAGCATAAATATCCATTCCAAATCCTTTAGCAATTTCTGCTACATATCTTCCTACATTACCATAAGCATGTATTCCCAGTTTTTTACCTTTTAATTCAGTACCGGCTTTTCCGCTATAATTTCCACGTGCTATCATAACCATCATACCTAAAGCTAATTCGGCAACAGCATTTGAGTTTTGACCGGGAGTATTCATTGCTACAATATTATTTGCCGTACAAGCTTCCAGATCAAGATTATCGTAACCAGCACCGGCTCTAACAACAATCTTTAAATTTTTAGCAGCATCAACAACTTCTTTTGTAACTTTATCGGAACGAACAATCAAGGCATCAACATTTTCTACTGCTTTTAAAAATTCAGAATTATCTGTATATTTTTCTAATAATACTAATTCGTAATTAGCTTTGTTTAACACTTCCTTAATTTGCGCTACTGCCGCAGGAGCAAATGGTTTTTCGGTTGCAACAAGAACTTTTTTCATATCGATTTAGTTTTAATGATTTATAAAAAGACTCAAAGCAAATGCCTTGAGTCCATTATTTTATTATTTGATTTTTATGCGTTTTTAGCTTCGAAATCTTTCATGGCTCCAACCAATGCCTGAACATCTTCTATTGTAGATGCATTATAAGTTGAAGCACGGAAACCACCAACAGAACGATGGCCTTTTATACCAACACAATTTCTTTCACCAGCAAAAGCAATAAAATCAGCTTCTTTTTCTTTGTACTCATCTTTCATAACAAAAACGATGTTCATTCTTGAGCGATCTTCTTTAACAATAGGGCTAACAAACATATTGCTGTTATCAATAGCATTATAAAGTAATTCTGCCCTGTCCTTTGCTAATTTCTCCATTGCTTTAACTCCACCCATTGCTTTTACCCATTTTAAAGTTTCGCGAACAGCAAAAATATTAAATACAGGAGGAGTATTGAACATTGATCCTTTATCGATATGAATACCATATTGAAACATAGTAGGAATTTTTCGGTCTGATACTACTTTTTCCAATAGTGCATCTTTTATTATAATAAAAGTAACACCGGCTGGCCCTAAATTCTTTTGAGCACCACCATAAATCATATCGTATTTCGCAACATCAACCGGGCGACTTAAGAAATCAGAAGACATATCAGCAATTAATGGAGCTTTAACATCTAAATCTTCGAAAATTTCAGTTCCACTTATTGTATTATTGGTTGTAATATGAACGTAATCAACATCATCAGGAATGTTAAATCCTTTTGGATAGTATGTAAAGTTTTTATCTTTTGAAGATACTTCAACAACTTCGCCCCACATTTTAGCCTCTTTAATTGCTTTTGACGACCATGTTCCGGTATTTACATAAAATGATTTTGATTTCATAAAGTTATAAGGAATCATAGCAAATTGAAGACTGGCACCACCTCCTAAAAATAAAACAGAATATCCTTCAGGGATGCTTAAAACTTCTTTCATTAAATCAACTGTTTCATCCATTACAGCTTGAAAATCTTTACTTCTATGTGATATTTCGATCAAAGATTGACCTAAACCATTAAATTCAAGAATGGCTTCAGCTGAATTTTTCAGTAATGAATCAGATAATTTACACGGACCAGCGTTAAAAATATGTTTTCTCATAATGTATTGTTTTTAAAATTGTTAACTTTTAAATAAATCAGACTGCAAGATGCGAATAAAATTTAAATTTTAACATCTAAAATTATATGATATTCAACACCTTTTTTAAGATAAAAAACGGTCAATAAAATTAAGAATAAACCACTGAATAAAAAACTCAACAAGATGTTATTTTCTTTAGATCAAGAATGTAATCTTTTTTGAGTACAGGAATTACTTCTGTAATGTCTGTTTGGAAACAATAATTTATAATATCAATGAATCCAAAACCAATCAAACGTTTATACTGAAAAATATTTTTGATATATTTTAAAAGGTCCGTTTTGGACAAGTTCCACAAATCAATTGATAATAAAACTGAATCGGATTCTGTAGAATAATTCTTCGATAAAATAAGTTTATCTGATAAAGCACCGGCAAAAAGGAAATCCTCAGTGCAAAAATCACCTTTCCATCCTGAGCATAATATTAAAACGTCTTTTTTCTGACTAATTAAGTAATAAGCAATACTTGTCAAATTTAAAAATGAAGCTATAATAACCTGCTCAGATTTTTTAGCCATATTTATAGTATTAGTTCCATTTGTAGTGCTATAAACTAAAGTTTTGTCTTTGATATTTTCAGGTGTAAAATCAAAAGGAGAATTACTGAAATCTGCAAAATCAATTTTCTTTCCGTTTCTTTCTGCTGATATCAAATAACCTTTTTCCTTATATTTTTTGGCCTCATCAAGATCTTTAACCGGAATTAGTTTTTTCAAGCCTTGATGAAACATCGTTGTAATAATTGTTGTTGCCCTTAAAATATCTACAATAACAACTATTTTATTACTTAAAGAATATTGATCAAAAAGTTTTGGTGTAAGACAAACCTCAATATTATTCATTTCTTATTTTAATTTAAAATACGAAGTTAATAAAAAACCCCACTATAAAATAGCAGGGTTATAAAGTATAACATTTAATAATTATTTACTTTTATGAAATGGCGGACGGGCAACTTTAGCTTTAAGTTTTTTGTTACGAACTTCGATAAAAATCTCGGTTCCTTCTTTCCAGAATCCTTTGTTCAGATATGCCATTCCAATACCTTTTTTAATAATTGCTGACATTGT
>DAOWML010000170.1 GCA_030643125.1 Bacteroidales bacterium | reverse complement strand
GGAGGGGGAGAGTTTTAGTGGTGATATTTGATGGAACGAAAACGGGGAAGTCGATTTATATTGCTTCCTGTCGGGTGGATGTACTGGAAGATCATATTGAGACTATTGAATATCGAAATGATCCCCTGGCACAGATAATTTCATGGGAAGGAGGCAGCCCGGTATTTTTGGAAAGATTATTTGAACTCGAAGTTCCGGAAATATTCGATGGTTTAATTACTATTAAAAATATTGTAAGGGTTCCTGGCGAAAGAGCAAAAGTTGCTGTCGAATCTTACGATGAAAGAATTGATCCTGTTGGAGCCTGTGTTGGAATGAAAGGTTCAAGAATTCATGGTATTGTTCGTGAGTTGAGAAATGAAAATATTGATGTAATTAATTTTACAAATAATACACAATTATTTATACAGAGATCGTTAAGCCCTGCAAAAATAATGTCAATAAAATTGAACGAAGAAGAAAAACGTGCAGATGTTTATCTTCTTCCGGAAGAAGTTTCATTGGCAATTGGAAAAGGTGGTTTAAACATTAAGCTTGCAGGTCAGCTAACCGGATACGAAATTGATGTTTATCGAGAAACAGATGGGGAAGACGAGGGAGATGTTGGTATTGATGAATTTGCTGATGAAATTGAAGGCTGGATACTCGATGCACTAAAGGCTGTGGGTTGCGATACAGCTAAAAGTGTTATTGAATTATCACGTGAGGATTTAATAAAAAGAACTGATTTAGAAGAAGAAACAGTAGATGAAGTTATTCGGATTTTTAAATCAGAATTTGAATAATCTAAAACTTTAGTTATAAATTAGCAAATATTTAGTTTTTTGGTTTTTTAAAATTGTTTTAGAAACAAAATATGATAACAGGTAAAGCAACAAGACTTAGTAAAGCGGCAAGAGAATTTAATGTTGGGATATCAACTATAATTGAATTTCTTCATAAAAAAGGGTTTGATATAGATTCTAATCCTAATACAAAAGTATCACCTGAACAATATGATTTATTAGTTAAAGAATATAGTTCCGATTTTGATGTGAAAAAAGAATCTGAAAAGTTAAGTTTGAATCAGCTTCATGCCAAAAATGAAACTGTTTCAATCAATGATATACATAAAGAAGAAAAAGAAGAAGATGCGTTTTTAGGTGATGAAGAAATTATAATAAAAGATGTTAGCGGTTCGGCTAAAATTGTAACAAGTGAATCTGAACCTAAAATATCTGTCGACAAAAAGGAAGGCGATTCAGAGATTCCAGAAGAATATGTTGAAACAGTTATTTCTGATACCGAAAAAGCAGAAGATAAGAAAAAATCAGATCCTGTTAAAGTTGTTGGTAAAATCGATTTAGATTCTTTAAACCAAAAAACAAGACCTGATAAGAAGACCAGGAAACAAAGGGATGAAGAGCAAAAATCAACAAAACAAGAACCTAAGGAAACTGAAGTTGAAGAAGCAACACAAGTACAAGAACATGTCAAAGAAGATATAATAAGTGAAGAAAAGATTGCTGAAGAAAAAAAGGAACAAGAACCAGAGGTGTATAAATCTTCTATTAAAAAATTATCCGGACCAACAGTAGTTGGTAAAATAGACTTGCCTAAATCTCCACCTCCAAAAGAAAAGAAAAAAGAACCGGTAGCATCCTCCGATGATCAAAAGAATAAGAAGAAAAAACGAAAAAGAATTTATAAAGATAAAGGAAAAGTTGATGTAGCTAATAAACCTGGAGGAGGTGGTGCTCCACAGGAAAAGAAAAGCGAAAGAGATCACTTTAAATCCAGAAAGAAAAAGAAAAAACAATTACGGCCGGAAGTTAGTGAAGAAGATGTACAGAAACAAATTAAGGATACTTTAGCTCGATTGACTACTAAGGGTAAATCTAAAGGATCAAAGCACAGAAGAGAAAAGCGTGAAGCTGTTAGCCAAAAACAACAGGAGGAACTTGAACAACAAGAAGCAGAAAAGCAAATTATAAAAGTAACTGAATTTGTTTCAGTAAATGAACTTGCTACAATGATGGAAGTGCCGGCAACTGGCGTTATTTCTGTTTGCATGAATCTTGGATTGTTAGTTTCTATTAACCAGAGACTTGATGCAGAAACAATGGCTTTAGTTGCTGATGAATTTAATTTTAAGGTTGAATTTATTAGTGTTGAAGTTCAGGAAGCAATTAAAGAAGAAGAAGATACTGAAGAACAATTATTACCAAGATCACCTATTGTTACCGTAATGGGACATGTGGATCATGGTAAAACATCATTGCTTGATTATATTCGAAAAGCGAATGTAATTGCCGGTGAGGCAGGTGGTATTACACAGCACGTTGGAGCTTATAACGTTGAAATAGGTGAAGGTAAAACAATTACTTTCCTTGATACTCCCGGTCACGAGGCCTTTACTGCAATGCGTGCTCGTGGTGCTCAGGTAACCGATATTGCAATCATTGTTGTTTCGGCTGATGATAATGTGATGCCACAAACTGTTGAGGCTATTAACCATGCAAGTGCTGCCGGGGTTCCAATAGTTTTTGCAATTAACAAAATTGATAAAGCGGGAGCAAATCCTGAAAAAATAAAAGAAGAGCTTGCAAATATGAATTACCTTGTTGAAGAATGGGGTGGAAAATATCAATCACAAGATATATCTGCTAAGCAAGGAACAAATATTGACTTATTATTAGAAAAAGTTTTGCTTGAAGCAGAAATGCTTGAACTTAAAGCGAATCCTAATAAAAAAGCATTAGGAACTGTAATTGAATCGGAACTTGATAAAGGTCGCGGATATATATCTACTCTTCTTATTGAAGCAGGAACATTAAAAATTGGAGATATTGTTCTGGCGGGAAGCTATTTTGGTCATGCCAAAGCAATGTATAACGAAAGAGGAAATCGAATTGAAGAAGTTGGCCCTGCTGCTCCTGTTCAGATACTTGGTTTAAATGGTGCGCCACAAGCAGGAGACAAATTTAATGTATTGGAAGAAGATAAAGAGGCCAGGGAAATTGCTAACAAGCGAGAGCAATTACAACGAGAACAAAGTATGCGTACTCAAAAACATATTACTCTTGATGAGATTGGCCGTCGTATTGCAATAGGAAACTTCCAGGAGATTAATGTTATTGTGAAAGGTGATGTGGATGGCTCAATTGAAGCATTATCCGATTCATTAATAAAACTAAGTACCGAAGAAATCCAGGTAAATATAATTCATAAAGGTGTTGGTCAGATTTCAGAAACTGATATTATGCTGGCCGTTGCATCCAATGCTATTATAGTTGGCTTCCAGGTACGACCTTCTATGAATGCACGTAAATTAGCCGAAAAAGAGGAGATAGATATCAGGTTATATTCTATTATTTATGATGCTATTAATGAGATTAAAGATGCGATGGAAGGAATGTTGTCGCCGGATATTAAAGAGGAAATTGTAGCAACTGTTGAAGTGAGAGAGACTTTCAAAATTAAGAAAGTAGGTACTATTGCCGGATGTATGGTGAAAGAAGGGAAAATTAACCGAAATACCAGAGTTCGTGTAATTCGTGATGGAATTGTGATTTATACAGGAGGGTTGGGCTCGCTAAAACGATTTAAAGATGATGTAAAAGAAGTTGCATCAGGTTATGAATGTGGTTTAAATATTGAAAACTTCAATGATATAAAAGTTGGTGATATAGTTGAAGGTTACGAGGAAGTAGAAGTTAAAAAGAAATTGTAACAGTAAATCTTATTATAATTTAGAGGCTGTCTCAAAAATATTTTTGAGACAGCTTCTTTTTTTAATTTGTTTTTTTAATAAAGGCCTGGTTGTAGCCTATAGATTTTAAGTTGGCTAATTCTTGTTTTGCTTCTTCGTATGAGTTAAAAGAACCAATGGTGTATCTGAAATAATCGCCTGAACCTTTTGTAACTACAACCGAAGATAAATCTTTAAAATAATCTGTTTTAACAGGAATTATTAAAGCCATAATTTGGATTGTATATTTAAGAGCAGATTCATTAACCCTGATAAAAGCATCTTTATAACCAATTTCATGAATCTTGGCAATTAATTTTTTAGCTTCGGAATACGAACTGGTATTTCCAACAGTGTACCTATAATATCCATCGGGGTATTTTGTTAACTTTATATTATCGACATTCTTAAAATAATCTACCTCAACGGGATTTATTAAAGCCATTAACTGAACCGAATATGTTTTCACTCCACCAGTTACAAATGTTTTAGGAACATATTTTACTATTTCTTTTTCTGGCGCCTTTTCTTCAACAATGGGTTCAGGTATTTCTTTCTTAATAGGAGGAGTAACAATTTTTTCTTCTTTTGGTTCTTCCGGTATTATTTCTTCTGCTATTGGTGTAACTACTGGAATAACTTCAACTTTTGGCGGTTCAATTATTTCTGCAACTAATTTTTCTTGTTCAACAACTAATGGATTTAAAAGAGCTTCAAAAGAATAAACTCTTTCGGAGTAATTATCAGGGATATTAAATTCGCTGGTAAAGGGATCATAATTTTCATTATTAATTACAATGGTATAATTCCCCGGATTAATTTCAAATTCAAATTGTTCGTTATTGGTATTAATTGACTTAACAATATTATTTGTTTTGGTTTCAATTATTGAAATATCAAAACCGGAATCGGTTATTTTTTCCCCGCTTGTTTCATCCTTAATATTCCCCGCAAAATTGATTTTTGGTAAAATGGAAACGTAATAAATGTCTTTTTTCCCAACCGAAGTATTATCATATTGTGAAATGTATCCTGATATTAATGAATTATCTGGCACAAAAAACAAATCATCGCCGGTTGTATTAGCCGGATAACCCAAATTTATGGCCATCGATTTGTTTCCTAAATCTATATAAAAAATATCAAAACCACCAATACTGCTATGTCCTTGTGAGCTAAAGAATAGATATTTATCATCCATTGTAACAAATGGCGTTTCTTCATCGAATTCGGTATTTATTGCCGGCCCCATATTTTCTGCTTCACCCCAACTGCCTTTTGTGTTTTTTGTAGATTTATAAATATCCATTCCACCTAAACCACCTTCTCTGTTACTTGTAAAATAAAGAGTTTTTCCATCTTTCGAGATACATGCATGAGTTTCATTGCTTTTTTTACCATTTACTGTTTTAGGAAGTTTGTCTGCTTCTATCCAGTTGCTACCTTCCTTATAACAAACAAAGATGATATTTTCGTCGGGATCATCAGTAACCAGATATAGTTCTTTTCCATAGTATGATAAACTGGAAGTTTTTAAATAGTATTTGCCACTAAGTTTTTCACTAATTCGTTTAGGTGTGCCCCATACACCGTTTTTTCTTACAGAGTAATAATTATCTAAATAATTTCTTGTATATGAAGTGTAAATTATGGTATTTCCATCTCCGGAAACAACAGCACCAAAATTTGAATCATCGTTATTGACTGGTTCTCCAATATTTTTCTTTGAAACTCTCAATGGATTATTTATAGCAATTTTAGCATTTTCACATGTCTTTAAGCGTTGAATAACAACAGGATAAAGTTCATTGTCGGGTTTAATAAAATTTTTAAATTTGTTGTAAGTTACTATTGCCTCATCAATCCTGTTTGCTATC
>DAOWML010000062.1 GCA_030643125.1 Bacteroidales bacterium | reverse complement strand
TAGTTTGGTTTTTTCAGTATCGAACGAGAAGTTTAAGAAGATCAAATCAGGAATTAAAAGAAAAAGAGCTTATAGCAAAGCAGGTTGCCAGGCAAAAGGAGGAGCTTTCCATAAAAAACAAAAACATTACTGATAGTATTATTTATGCAAAAAGAATTCAGGAAGCCTTAATGCCTACAATGAAGCAATTTAAAAATATTTTGCCCGAATCTTTCATTTTATATAAACCCAAGGATATTGTAAGTGGTGATTTTTACTGGATAAATGAAAGAAAAGATAAAACTTTTCTTGCAGTTGTAGACTGTACCGGACATGGTGTTCCTGGTGCTTTTATGTCGATTATTGGATTTGAGTTGTTGAGAAATATTACCGAGGTTCAAAAGATTGAAGAAACAGATAAGATTTTATGGAATTTAAATAATGGAGTTGCTACAACTTTTGGACAAAAAACAGAGAAAGTCAGGATAAGAGATGGAATGGATATTGCATTTTGTGTAATTGATAAAAAGAAAGCAGAGATTGAATTTTCCGGTGCTTTTCGTCCGTTGTATTTAATCCGTGATAATAAGATAGAAGAAATTCGTGGTGATCGATTTTCTGTTGGTTTATTAGACGAGGGTGAAAACGAAGAAATTACTAAAACCCGAATTAAACTTCAAAAAGACGATATATTTTATATATTTTCCGATGGTTATGCAGATCAGTTTGGCGGGTCTGATGGAAAAAAATATAAATATCGCCGATTCAGGCATTTACTTCTTACAATTCATAAATTACCTCTTGAGCAACAGCTTACTTATTTTGATAGAAGTTTTGAGGACTGGAAAGGTGAACACGAACAAGTTGATGATGTGCTTATTGTTGGATTCAGACCCGAGCTGGAATAAGTTTAATAAATGCTACATCATGTATATTTTTTAGTAATTACCTTCGAACTTATTACCACAATTTTTACATGTAACTACATTTAGAGTTTTATCCAACTTTTATAGTGATTTAGGAGTCAATCTCTGCTAGTTGTTGTTTCATTTTATTAACCAATGTTTCAATCTGAAATGGTTTACTAATATAATCGTCCATTCCGGCAGCAAGGCATTCTTCCTTGTCTCCTAACAAAGCATTTGCAGTTATAGCTATTATTGGGGTATGTGTGTTTGTGCTTTTTTCAATACTTCGAATCTTTTTCGTAGCAACAATTCCATTCATTATTGGCATCTGAATATCCATTAAAATAAGATCGTATTTTGCCGATCCGAACTTATCTAGTGCTTCTTTACCATTATTTGCTACATCAACTGTTTTTACAGATTTTTTCAGGCTTAAAAGCACTATCTTTTGATTTATAAGGTTATCCTCTACTAAAAGCACACTGGCATCTTTAAGTGTAACCTGAATTCCTGTATCGATTTTTGGGAAAGTACTTTCTTTGGATAATATTCTCTTGTCAAGGAATGATTCTCCTTTTTTGAATTTTAATATAAATTTAAATTCAAATTTATCCTGGGTAAAATTAAATTCTATTGAACCTCCTAACGATTCAATTATTCGATTTACAATATTAAATTCCAATAATTTTACTATAGCAGCATTTCTTCCTTTCTTGGATTTTTCTGTATTTTGAATTTTTGTTATTTCAGGAATAGGTGCCAAGTCGTTTGTTGAAATGCTAAATAGTATTTCAACAATTTCATTCGATTCACTTAACTTCTTAATATCAAGTTCAATTGTTTTTTTACCACTTTTAGATTTTTTCAGAATATTTTCAATCATATTTAAATAAACCTGTTTAATTTTCACAGGATCACCAAAAAGCTGAAAGGTAATATCTTCAGATATTTTTAAAGGGAAATAATTATCGTTTGAATCTTCATTTGTAAATAAATTGATTGTATTTTTAATAGTTGCTTCAAGATTAAAAATCTGGTTGTAATTTTTGCTTTGCAAAAGATCTACATTTGAAATTTCCGCTATGTTATTTACAACATTTACAAGATTATTTGTTGAAGCCTGTATTGTGTCAATAAGATCCTTTTGTTTGTCGTCTAAATCAAAGGTATTAACTATGTTTGTTACAACTACAAGGTTATTTAATGGAGTTCTTATTTGATGCGAAATTTTTGAAATAAATTCTTCTTTAGCACGGGTTTCATGTTTTGCTTTCTGAATCTCTGTATTTAATTCTGCCATCCTGATTTCTGTGATATTTTCATAGATATTAATAAAAATAAAAGATCCACAGTACAGTAATACGAATAGTACTTGATTTATTACCGAAAATTGAAATGAGAAGCCAAACACAACTGGTAATAATATAGCGATACCGGTAAACACAAAAAATATTAGCGAAGATAAATTCCCGCGTTTTTTACCTAAAAGAAAAATAGCTATTAAGGGATATATGGAATAAATTAATATTCCCTGATTACTTATTATTTCAGCATATAATAGCCATACAGAAAATAATATTAATAATACAGAGAAGACATTGGATGAAAATAGATAATTCCCTTTAGATCGGAATATCAGTAGATTAATTGTAGTAAGAACAAACGAAATTGTTAAACCAATAAACAGAATTGTGCTATTTCCAAGTATATTAATTATACCAAATACCAATAATAAAATAAGAGCAATAAAACTATAAAAGTTAAAGATAGTAGCTTTATGAAAATACTCACTGCTTGAATCTATTTTGTCGGTACTTATTGTACAAAGTTTTATTATTTTATCGATAAAATTCATAGAAACTTAAGCTTTTAGTTAAAAGAAAAATATATGCTTAATGAAATTACTTTTGTAAATTTACTGAAATATACTATATAATGTTCCTTTGCATATTTTAAATATACAAATTTTTTGACAAATTCATAGTATTCTTTGATAATTACAAGTAATTATGGCACAATTCATGATACTTATGCTTTTTTGTTATGAACAAAATATCAGTATAAATCTAACGGATAATATATATGGATTATTAAAAAGCTTTTAATAAGATTTATTATATTAGTTGAATAATTAAAAAACAATTTAAAAATAAGCATATGAGAAAATTAATTTTAGCAATTATTATCGGAATTTCAACTCTTTCATTAAATGCACAAGAGTATCTTCCTACCGAAGCTGATTTAAACCAGTTTTTGAACTCGAAACTTTATGTTGTTTTAGAAACAAATCCTATAGCCGAATATAATTTTAAAATTCAGGAGGCTGTAAAAAAGGCATGGACACTTACCGAGTATGAGTTTATTTCCTTAGATCAATTCGAAGAAATGTATAACGATACGGATAAGTCTTTTTTAATGATGACACAGGTCGTTTTTCAAAATGATAAAACAAAAGTTCGTTACAATTTCTTAAGTATCTTTATTGGGAAAGAAGGCTTAGATGGATTTGAAGATCTACCTGATATTGCGGCTATTCCATTATCTTATACTGAGGTGGACGAAGAGTTTTGGGTTTATAAAATGGAATCGTTGGTTAAATTTATGCAAACTCACGTTCAGACTATGAAAGATAATCCTGAGATGATAAAGAAAAATATTTTTCAGCATTATAATGAGAATACAAAAGATATTAAGCAAAAAACATTGTATTTAGTAAAAGATGAGGTTGCTCCAAATATTAATACTGAAGCAAAAATTAAGAAAATATATCCTTATAAAGTAAAATTTGTTACTCGTGAAGAAATTGAGGAAGCAATTACAAATCGCGATGATAATGTTGTGTTTTTGCACAAGGTGGGGCCACAAGGTACGCGTTTAAGAGCTCGTTGTTATAAAATTATAATTGGCACAAAAGATGCTAATTTATATTATTTCGATTATCACTGGGTTGAAAAAGGTAAAAACTTCGATGGCATACTGGATAAAGATTTTAAACAAATGGCAAAGAAAAAATAGATAAAACCAGGATTATTATACAGCAAAACATCCGATGTTTTCGAAACATCGGATGTTTGATTTATTATAAATAAGATAGGGTTTAAAGATAAGAATATATGAACGATGCGAATTGTTGCATTTTTTCCAATCTTCCATAATTCCATTATTCCGTGCCTTAATAAAAGTGTTTTTTGTTGAAATAATTGATTCTTTCGTTATTTAAACGCAACTCACATTGAGTTGTTCTGTAGCCATTATCAAGCTTTCATTTTAGATCACTTTAATTTTGTTCTATATTTGCAGAAAATAATTTTAATAAAGAACAAATATGGCTGTACAAAAACCATCTGTTCCAAAAGGTACTCGTGATTTTACACCTGTTGAGATGGTGAAAAGAAATTTTATTTTCGATACCATAAAAGAAGTTTTCACACGATTTGGTTATTTGCCTATTGAAACTCCATCTATGGAGAATCTTTCGATTTTACTGGGTAAGTATGGTGAAGAAGGAGATAAGCTTCTTTTCAAAATTTTAAATTCAGGTGATTACCTTTCAAAAGTTAAAATAGATCTGGCCGAAGCTGAGTCGGGTAAATTAGCTTCAGAAATTTCAGAAAAAGGATTACGTTATGATTTAACAGTTCCTTTTGCCCGTTTTGTTGTGCAGCATTTAAACGAAATAACTTTTCCCTTTAAACGATATCAGATTCAACCGGTATGGCGGGCCGACAGGCCACAAAAAGGCCGTTATCGTGAGTTTTACCAATGCGATGTAGATATTATTGGTAGCAATTCGATGTTAAACGAGGTTGAACTTATCCAAATAATTGCTCAGGTTTTTCAAAAACTTATGGTTAATGCAATTATTAAAATTAATAATAGAAAAGTATTGTTGGGTATTGCAGAAATTATTGGCGAACCCGAAAAGTTTATTGATATTACAGTAGCCATAGATAAGCTTGACAAAATTGGAATCGGAAAAGTAAATGAAGAACTTTTATCGAAAGGAATTAGTGCAACGGCTATTGAAAAACTAAAACCTATATTTGATTTATCAGGAACAAATAAAAATAAGCTGGAGTCTCTGAGAAATATTTTAAAAGATTCTGAAATCGGATTAAAAGGAGTTGAAGAAGTTGAAGCAATATTAAATTATTTTGAAACATTATCTTTAAATACGGAGTTAGAATTAGATTTAACATTAGCTCGCGGATTAAACTATTATACAGGGGCAATTTTCGAAGTTCAGTCAAAAGATGTTGCGATTGGAAGTCTTTGTGGTGGTGGTCGCTACGATGACTTAACCGGTATATTTGGTTTAAAAGATGTTTCTGGTGTTGGTATTTCATTTGGTGCCGATCGTATTTACGATGTAATGGAACAACTGGATGTTTTTCCAAAAGAGATTGTCGCTTCAACAAGAGTGATGTTTGTGAATTTTGGCGAAAAAGAAGAAAAGTACTGTCTCCCGTTACTCCAAAAATTACGCGAGAATGGAATAAATTCTGAAATTTATCCGGAATCTGTTAAAATGAAAAAGCAGATGACATACGCTAATAATAAAAATATTCCTTTTGTTATATTGGTTGGTGAAAATGAAATGGAAAAAGGAGTATTGAATGTTAAAAATATGCAAAGTGGAGATCAGTCTGAAATGAAGTTCGAAGAATTGCTTCAAAAATTATCTTAAATATGGAATATAAAAATCTAATATTTATTGAAATTACTCCCAGACATCCTATTTTTGTGGCCGGTGGCGATATTCGATTTCCGTGAATTTTAAGAGTTTATACTCTTTTAATGATTCTCTAATATAATTGTTAAAGTTTATAATAATAAATTCATATTGAATATTGAACAAGGAACACCGATTTATGAATTATGAACTTATTATAATGCTGCTATTCAAATTTTGTTTGATTTTAATTCTTAAATCAAAAATCGTTAATCGATATTCGAAATTCATTTTAATGAAATAGCTTAATTTAATAAGTTTCAAATTTAATATTTAGAACATGAAAAAAATACATTATATATCTAATGATCAATTAACTTTTGACAAAATTGATCAGATTTTAAAAGAAGGATTTACACTGGCTCTTTCTGAGCAATCAAAAAATAATATAATAAAATGTCGTGAATACTTAGATCAAAAGATTAATAGTAAGGACGAGCTAATTTATGGTATTAATACCGGATTTGGTGCATTGTATGATAAGAGAATTTCTCGTGAAGATTTAGGAAAACTCCAACAAAACCTGGTTATGTCACATGCTTGTGGTACAGGTGATGAAATTCCTGTTGAGATTGTGAAGATTATGATTTTATTAAAGATTCAATCATTGTCATACGGGCATTCAGGAGTGCAATTATCAACAGTTGAGAGATTAATTGATTTTTTCAATAATGATATTTTGCCTATTGTATATCAGTATGGTTCTTTAGGTGCTTCTGGCGACTTGGCTCCACTGGCGCACATGAGTTTGCCAATGCTTGGTTTAGGTGAGGTTATTTTCAAAGGCAAAAGAATGTCCGGCGAAGATTTACTTAAAAAAATGAACTGGGAGTCGATTGGTTTAAAATCAAAAGAAGGCTTAGCATTATTGAACGGAACTCAGTTTATGAGTGCTCATGGTGTTTATTTAACATTAAAAGTGTGGAAACTATCTCAATTAGCTGATGTTATTAGTGCAATTTCCTTGGATGCTTTCGACGGAAGAATTGAGCCATTTCATGACTCTGTTCATCAGATTCGCCATCATTTAGGGCAAATAAAAACTGCCCGCAGAATGCGAAGGTTACTTGAGGGAAGTGAACTTATTAACCGATCAAAGGTTCATGTTCAGGATCCATATTCGTTCCGTTGTATTCCGCAAGTGCATGGAGCATCGAAAGATTCTATAAACTATGTTTCTTATGTTTTCAATAACGAAATTAATGCTGTAACCGATAATCCAACTATTTTTCCTGATGAGGATTTAATAATATCAGCCGGAAATTTTCACGGACAACCATTGGCATTAGCCTTAGATAACCTGTGTATTGCAATGGCTGAATTGGGAAGTATTTCTGAACGAAGAACTTATCAATTACTTGCGGGCAAACGCGGATTACCACCTTTCTTAGTAGCAAATCCCGGGTTGAACAGTGGATTTATGATTCCGCAATATACAGCTGCATCTATTGTTAGCAGAAATAAACAATTGTCAACTCCTGCTTCTGTTGATACTATAGAATCATCGCAAGGACAGGAAGATCATGTGAGTATGGGAGCGAATGCTGCAACAAAAGCATACCAGGTTGCTCTTAACCTGGAAAGAATTTTAGCCATTGAGTTATTCAGTGCAGCTCAGGCACTGGAATTTCAGCGACCTGCAAAATCATCGCCATTTATAGAAAAATTTGTGGCAGATTATCGCAAAAAAGTGAAATTTATTGATGAAGATAAAACGATGTATGATGATATTGCACGATCGGTTGAGTATTTGCAGGAAGTAAAATTGGATTTATTGGAAGAATAGACAACTGTCATTATTCCTTTCAAGTTATGAAGATAAACGTTCCTGCGCAGGCAGGAATCTAAACTTTTATATTAATAGCGCCTCAAATTATTGGGGCGCTTTTTTAGTTTATAACATAACTTGTTTAGTTATAGGACATGTGAAATTTTTAGGAACTTTAATTTACTTTTATTACATTGTGAATTCTATTTTCAAATTGACAGTAATATTAATACTATTATTAATTATCATTTTAATAAAAAATATTATGAGAAAATTTAGTTTACTATTAATCGTGGGATTATTAATTATCATTTCTCCTACATTGAATGCGCAAATTAGTGTTTCAGGAGCTTTAAACCGAGCATCAAAGGAGATCAAAGAATCAGATCAAAAAAAGGAAGAAAAGAAAAAGGCAGAAAAAGAACAAGAAGAACAAGAAAAAAATAAAGAAGGACAAGATAAAGATTACCCACTTTTAAGCCGGTTCGAAGGAGCCGAGAAAGTATATGAAAAAGTTGCCAAATGGGAAAAATATAAACTGCCAGTTAATTCTAACGATAGTTATTTACATTGGGAAGCTTTCACTAAACTCGAAGGAAAGGTAATAAGATATCAATATAAAGTTAGCCCAGATAACAATTCAACTTATTTACTTAAAATGTATAAAACAAAGCTTAAAAATGCTGGCTTTGAGATTGTTTTAGCTTTGGATGGTGAAGAGTTGGGAATCTCATCACAAACATTTTATAAAAAGTACTATAGTACCTTAAAAAACTCTAAATTTGGTTTCGCTTTTGGCACTCAGGGATGTAGAGATCATAGTTTAATTATAGGTAAAATAACTAAGGACGGGAAAACTGTTTTTGCTTCAATATATATGACAGCTTTTGATAATACAACATTAATAACTCAGGATATTATTGAAGCAGAAGAAATAGAAGAACAAGCTGTTATTGCTGTGCCTTATTATGGTAGTAAGTTAAGTTATAATGATAAACTTGGATATGGTGAGTTTAATGTAAGTACAGGCAAAACCTCAGAAGGAAAGGCGAAAATTACTAAGATTGAAGGATATATTCATAATAGATTTTTTCGTGCTCCTAAGGGACGTTCTGCTTTAGAAATAATAAAAAATTATGAAAAAGCAATAGTTGAGGTTGGTGGGCAAGTATTATTCTCTGGTCAATCACAAGAAGGCATTAAGGCTTTTAATAAAGTAAATGGGCATCCTGATCACGGTCTAACCGATTATAATTATATGGTATTTAATGCCTACCAATATTTTTGTGGTATAATTCATTCAGATGATGTAGATTATTTTGTTGTTGTTGCAGCAGGTAAAGGAGAATACGATATATGTTATCACCTGGTAACTATTGAAACCAAACCTATGGATATGGATATGGTATCAGATGTTAATATTGGTGAAAGTATGATCGCCGAAGGTCATATTGCTATTTACGATATTCTGTTTGAAACAGGTAAATCTGAAATAAATTTGAGATCAACAGCCGCTTTAAAAAACATAGCAAAATTCTTAAATGATAATCCTGAAAAGAAATATTTAATTGTAGGTCATACAGATAATGTTGGAGACTTTGATGCGAATATTAAATTGTCAGCTGACAGGGCTAATGCTATAGTGAATGAATTAGTTGAAAAATATGGTGTTAATACCGCTCAATTGAAGCCATATGGAATTGGTTCTGCTTCACCTGTTGCAACCAATTCAACTGATGAAGGAAAAGCAAAAAACAGACGTGTTGAGATAGTGGAACAATAATATATTTTTATTAAAAAATATTTCAGAAAGCGCCTCATTTTATTGGGGCGTTTTTTTATGTTATAATCCGATTAATCCTGTTTAGAGTATAAAAATTTTAGGAACTTCAAATTGCTTTTCTTAAATTGTGCATTCAATTATTCAGATTATGATACATTGGATTCTTAACTTTCTTATAAAAATTAATAGATC
>DAOWML010000331.1 GCA_030643125.1 Bacteroidales bacterium | reverse complement strand
TTGCTTTATTATTTTTAGGATTTATATTGCTTTGTGTTAGATGGTTTATGATAAACAATATTTCAAACAGCAACATTAAGTTTTTTGATGCTATTTCTTCTGTTGGCCTTTCAGTTTTTGCTAAATATATACCTGGGAAATTCTTAGTGGTAGTTGGTAAAATTGGATATATAAATAAAAAATACAATTATCCTAACGATAAGCTGATTACATATGCATTAATGGATCAGTTTATTGCTATATGGATGGGAATTGCTTTTGGCATAATAGGTTTAAATTATATAATAAATTACCAGTTTATTGGCTATCTTATTTTAGCATTCTGGTTATTATTAAGCTTTTTCATTTTTTCATACAAACCTTATTTATGGACACAAAATGTACTTAACAGATTTTTTCAAAAGAAAAAAATAGAGCTGCCAAGAATACCGGTAAACGTAACAATTAAGATTATTCCTTTTCATGTAATTTATTGGTTTGTAATAGCCAACGGTTTTTACTTTCTGATTTCTTCCATGCTAACAACTGAAGTAAGTTATCTTACAGGTTACATTTTTCCAATAGCAGTTTCGATAGGTATAATATCTATAATAGCACCCGGAGGTATTGGTGTCCGGGAAACAATTATTGTTGGATATTTGAGCTTTATGGGAATTGATATCAATGATGCAGTAACTATATCAGTAGCCAGCAGACTCTGGTTTCTGATAGGAGAAATTTTCATATTTATTCTTGGTTTTATTACTGATAGGTTGTTTTCTGGAAAGTGATTTTACACTTAGTTTTAATAAGTAATGCTATTTAACTCATTAGTATTTTTAATTTTCGGATCATTATTTTTTCTTCTACTTCCATTTATTAATAAGCAGAATAATAATATAAGATGGTCCTTTTTCACTTTTGCTTCCTTTATATTTTATGGATGGTGGGATTGGAGATTTCTTTTTCTTATTATCGGAAGTGGCTTAATTGACTTTTTTGCCGGAAAATTAATAATTAAATACCCCGGAAAACGCACCCTTTTTCTTGTTGCTTCTTTAATGGGAAATCTTGGCAGCCTGGCCGCTTTTAAGTATAGTGCTTTTATTTCTGAAAATATTCAAAAACTGGTCGGCAATTTCGGGATAGAAATTAACCTGCAAAACCATATACCTGAATTCATGTATATACTTCCGGTTGGCATTAGTTTTTACACCTTTCAATCAATGAGTTATACCATTGATATTTATAGAGGCCGGTTAAAACCAACGAAGAACATAATGCAATTTTTTGCATATCTTTCACTATTTCCACAATTGGTTGCCGGGCCAATTGTAAGGGCAAAAGACCTCTTACCCCAATTAAAAAGAGTACGGCCGGTTTCGCAGCAAGAAAGCTGGAATGGTTTATACCTGATACTAATTGGATATTTTAAAAAGGTTGTTTTAGCTGATAATATTGCCCCCCTTGTTAACTACGCTTTTAGTGATGTGAACACATCCACATCAACTGTTTATTGGTGGGTTGTTATGATTGGCTTTGCATTCCAAATATATTTCGACTTTAGTGGTTATAGCGATATTGCAAGGGGCATGGCAAAATGGATGGGAATGCATTATAGAATTAATTTTAATCATCCGTATATTTCAACTTCATTAAAAGAATTTTGGACGCGTTGGCATATATCACTTTCAACATGGTTTAAAGACTACGTATATATACCACTTGGAGGATCAAGAAAAGGACGATTTAGAAGCCATGTAAATATGTGGATCACAATGATAATATCCGGATTATGGCATGGTGCGTCGTGGACTTTTATTATGTGGGGTGCATTACATGCTTTCTACCTATCACTTGAAAGGATCTTAAAATTAAACATACTATTTAAAAGGTTTTATCTTGGAAAATGGGTTGCTCTTATATTTGTTGCCTTTCAAGTACTAATTGCCTGGGTCTTCTTTCGGGCAGAAACATTCGACCAGGCATTTTCAATAATTTATAATATGATTGCGGTAAACAATATACTTGACTTTGGTGATACCGAATCTTTCAATTTGGCTTTAGTATATATAATTACAGGATTAATTATTGAAATGTATTTCTTTTTGAATTTGAAACGGATTAAAATATTTAATAGCAATGTAAAAAGTAAATTGCAAATTGTTCAGTTTGTAATTTTAATATTAGCGATTGTTTTTTTACGAGGACATGGAGAACAATTTATTTACTTTCAATTCTAATTTATGTATAATAGAAAAGTAATATTAACACTTCTTTCGTCATTAATAATTAGCCTTATTATCGGAGTGTTATTTTCTAAACCTGATATTGAGGAATTGCTAAAACAGATGTTCACTTACAAAGTACATTCAGGTAAAAAGTATCAGCTCGTTGTTGCAGGCGATTCTAGAGTTTACCGGGGCGTTTCAACTGATATTATTGGAGAAGAACTTAAAATGGCCTCAATTAACCTGGGGTTTTCATCTGGCGGATTCAATAATACAATGTATGACCTAATTGACAGGAAATTAGCAAATGAACCGGGTAATATCATCATTCTTGGAATCACCCCATTTTCTTTAACAGACCAGGCAATAGAAAATGGGCATATCAATAGGATTTTGGAGTTGAAGAATGAAGAAGTAATAGAGTATCTTCATTTAAGTAAGATGAAAAATAAGTTTGTTCCCACT
>DAOWML010000143.1 GCA_030643125.1 Bacteroidales bacterium | reverse complement strand
TGCCCTGACTGCGCCGTCAGGCGGGCGGCAGGCAGGGGTTTCGGGATCTACTTGTTAATTAACAGATTTTTGCCTTCGCCGGGATGACAGAGTATTTATTAGCCTTCATTAGTATACAAGCGTATATTTAAATTGTATAAATATGGAATTGGCGTATTCATGCCTATATTTGCTTTGTTCACTCCGGAAGCTTGTTTACAGTTTAAATATTAAATCAACTTTATGGTGAATTAAATTGGTATAAACATGAAAGAAAGATTTATTATGATACTGATTTTTGTTTTTGCTTTTATCCTACTGGTTGATATATACTCATTTAAGGGAATAAAATTACTGGTTTCGGGAATAGAACCAAGTATTATAAAAAATGTGATTTATGTAGTTTATTGGATAATACCAATTTTTATTATTTCTTTTCTACTCTATTTTAGAACATTTCAACCATTTGAAAGAGATCCTCAAATATTCAGAAATTTCTTTTTATTAGCCGGATTGTTTCTATTGTTTTATGTTCCTAAACTGGTATTCATAAGTTTTCATTTAATAGAAGATATTTTTCACATTGGCAAATGGATTATCAGTAAATTTTCGAATTCGACTGAAATTAATACAATCAGTAATGTTCAAGGTATTTCAAGAGTAAAATTTTTATCCCAATTAGGCTTGGTTTTGGCCGCAATACCATTTACTTCTATATTATATGGAATGGTAAAAGGCCGGTTTAACTTTAGAATAACACACGAGAAGCTTTCATTTCCAAATTTACCTGATGCTTTTAATGGATTTAAAATCGTACAAATATCTGATATTCACATAGGTAGTTTTATTGGACATGAAAACCAGGTTAAAAAAGCTATTGAGTTAGTAAATGAACAAGATCCAGACCTGCTTCTGTTTACCGGCGACCTTGTAAACAATTTTGCAGAGGAACTAAATGGTTGGATATCAATATTAAGCAATTTTAGGGCTAAATATGGCAAGTTCTCTATTTTAGGGAATCATGACTATGGAGATTACTTTGAATGGAAAAATGACACTGAAAAAGTGCAAAATCTTGATAATCTGAAGAAAGCTCATGAAGACATAGGTTTTAGATTGCTTTTAAACGAATCGGAACCAATTGAGATAAACAATTCTAAAATTGGATTAATAGGTGTTGAAAACTGGGGACTGCCTCCTTTCCCACAACATGGAAATTTAAAAGAAGCAATGAATGGTTTGGCTGTATTACCATTTAAAATTCTGATGACTCACGATCCATCGCATTGGGACGCAGAAGTTATAAATAAAACAGATATTGATTTAACATTATCAGGGCATACACACGGAATGCAGTTTGGAATTGAAATAGGAAATGTGAAATGGAGTCCGATAAAATATAAATATCCACGTTGGGCAGGCCTGTATAAAGAAAAGAATCAATATTTATATGTAAACAGAGGTTTTGGATATATTGGTTTTCCCGGTCGTATTGGAATGCCTCCGGAAATTACGGTTCTGGAATTGAAGAAAGCATAAAAAAAGGGCCAAAAGGCCCTTTTCAATATATCTAAAATAAATTTCTACCAGTTATCATAATAATCTTCTAAGGAACCAAAAAATTCTTCCAAATCTTCACCAAGTTCTTCGAAATATGGTATTGCAGATTCTGAAGTTCCATCAGCATATACAAATAATATGTCTATTTCATCTTCTGCATCCATACCTAACTCAATATCAGCAGCCCAGGTACCACTAACTGTAACATAAGCATCAATTTCTGCATTAATAGCATTTAAGAATTCTACTTCAGATTCATAATTATCCATATCGCTTATAACTATAATAAGATCATCAACATCTATGTTAACTTGAAACTTGACCTCGAAAAATTGTATATAACCGTTGATATTATTAGGGAGTGAATCACCTGCATTTGCCCAGGTTGCACCAACTCCTGTTGAGAAGAATTGTGCACCATCGTAATTAATAGCAAAGTTAATGCTGGCAGCAGTACTTGTATGACTGAAATCGCCGGTAAACTCAAATGGAATTAAATAAACACTAACATTTAACGATGTTGGTTCTCCAATATATTCACCACTTGTAAACCATACTGCAGTTAAGTCAATGTCAACAACTTTAATATCATCACTGCCACTTACACTTATATACAAATCAGCATCAATGTCAGTTGGAAGATATTCATAATCAATTTCTACTTCATCATAATTATGAATGGTAATTTTTGCATTATTATTATCCATATTTGTTGAATCGGCAGGAAAAATAATAATAATTTTGTCAGAAGGGTTTCCATAATCAGGATCCCATGCTCCAACAGTATTGTTCCATTCATAAGTTCCAACCCATCTGTCAAAATCAAAATGATCTGCTTCAAAAACAGATTTTTCAGTACTTTTTTTAACATAGTTATATGGAAGCAAATATTTCTGAATATTATTCAGTACAACATATCTTTCATTTGATTTAGAAGTGCTTGCAAATGGATCCGGCATAGTCATTAAGGCTTCCATTGCAACCATACCGTCTGATTCTGTCATTTCACCTAGTTTATCAGCCAGGTCTGTGCTTAACTGTGTAATTTCAGTTTTAGTTTCTTCTTTTGATAGTTTATCATCATCATCATCAGAACAAGCGAAAAAGAATACTGATGCTAACATAAGCATCATTGCTAATAGTTTTTTCAAGTTTTTCATTTTTATTGTTTTTGGTTAGTATTAATTAAAAATAATTTAAACAATCCATATATTTAAGATGTAAAAAAATGTTAAAAGGTTTCATTTAATTATTAAAAAAACTAAAATCTTATACGCGTAAATAATTTTTTAGTTTCTCTTATGCAACTTTCAAGTTTCGTGCCAAAAATAAAAAAAGAGCGGAAAATCAATTCCGCTCTTCAGTTTAAGATGTTGTAAAAAGTCAATTAGTTTCCGTAATCATGAATTTTTTGCATATTAATTGATTTATATACTTTCATAATTTCATCTTGTGTTAAATTTCCAACCAGATTTAAACTTATATATTCTTTATCAGAAATTATTGTAACTAAAACTTCATAAATAATTTTTTCATTTTCTATTATATATATTGATATATCGTTGTTTTCTTCAGCAAAACGAGTCAATAGCTTATAATCAAATTCCTCTAATTTTTGATTCATGGAACTTTTTAAATCCCCTATTTTTATTGATTTATCTTTTTCCTCAAAAAACATAAACTTGATAACATCAATCTTATCAAGAATATCTTTTGAATCAAACCCAGGTTCATCCGAAACAGATAAAATTATTTTGAATAAAACCGGTGGAAGGTGAAAAATAGCAAATCCATTCTCGGCTTCGTATTCTTCAAAAATATCTGATTCTTTGTATTTGTCTTGGTCTGTAATACACGAATATTGGGTAACTAATACAGCTGCTATTAAAAAGATTATTTTTTTCATATCTAAATTTATTTTTTATCTATTTCCTCAAGATGTTCCAGACCATTAATCTGCATTGATTTTGATAATTTTGAAATATTTTTCAAATCAATATTTCCCTTGATGCTAATTAGTACATTCTCATCTTTTCCCCCGGCAATAAGCAAAAGCTCAATTATTTTACCATCTTTTTCATTAATAAGAAACTTTACATCCTGATCTTTTTCTTTAATCACCATTAACTCTTTGTACTGTGATATAGGGAGTTTGTCAATAATCTCTTTATAAAAATTGGCATTTCCATTATAAGATTCATCAGTTGCCAAAATTTTAATCCCTTTTAAATTTTTCATTAGTTCATCAAATTCAGGATCGTTTGTTTCTATATCGGTAAACATGCTAAACATATAGCTGGTTATATAAACCGAAGTAAAACCTTCTTTCCCGCTGTATTTGTCGAACAGCTCGTCAACGGGTGTGTTTTGAGCTATTAACATAACAGGGAAAATAAATACGAATAAATTCAGAATTACTTTTTTCATGTGCTTATATTTTTTATTTATAGATTGTAAATTAGTTACTTGTTTGCCTTTCCTGTATACATATTTATTTTGTTACTCGCACCCACAATCTTCCTGCACAACCCACTCGTGAACCTACATGCCCGAACTCTTTATTTTCTCTGAAAAAATTAATATAATTATTTCTATTTGTATAAAACTTATTGCATGTAGGTTTCATGGTTTTATTGTTTAAAATATTTAGCTGCTACATTATATGTATTTAGGGGACTTAATTTCTCGAGTCCCTCATTAAAGCTTGATAGTTTCTGTAATTCTTGTGTTCCTTCATTTATTTTTTGAATTGGTTTTAAATGATCTGTACCATTATTTAATATTGCTGATACATATAAAAGAGTCTCCTTTGCCTGTTGGTATGCGAGTTCCGGATTGTCGTAAGTATCAGTAAATTGAATATTCTGATTTTTATTAAATACTTGATTTTTAAGTAGGAAAAAGGAGCCTATTAATATAATTATACTTGCTGCAATTCTTAAGAATATATATCGTAAATTGTTATCCTTCTTTAATTTACCCTCCTTATTTTTGTTAAGATTTTTCCATATTTCATCTGAAATATCAGGCATTTTATCACTTATGTCGTTTTCGTGAATTTGATATAAAAAAATATCTTTATCAGCTACAAACTCTTTATCGACAACATCGCTACTGAAGTATTCACGAAGGATCTTTTCTTCGGCTGATGTTGTATCTCCGTTATAATATCTCTCTAACAGAGCTTTTATTTTTTCAGATCCATGGTTATAATATTTATTTAACAGAAATTCTCTGACTTTTTTCCTTGCTCTTGATAAACTAACACGAATAGTATTAACATTCATATTAAGTATTTGTGCAATTTCATCATAATCATATCCTTGTATATCACGTAATTGCATTATGGTTCTTTGTGGTTCGTCCAGCTTCTCTATTGCATTTTTTGCTCTTAATACCGCAATATTAAGGTCTGTTTGTTTTTCATTAATTAAAGATTCGTCTGATATTTCTTCCTTTATATCTCCATTTAAAGGTATTGTTTTTTTTAGTTTTATTTTATCTAAACAAAGGTTTCTTGTCATTCGCATTGCTAAAGCTTCAACGCTATTGTATTTATCTAAATTATCGCGCATATTCCATAATTTGATATATATTTCCTGCACTACATCCTTGGAATCGTCTATGTCTTGCATAAATCTGTTTGCAAACCCAAGCAGTTTTCTGTTCAGTGGTAATATATTTTCTTTAAAAGCTTCAGCAGTCATTTATTCACAATTCAAGACCATGAAAATTACAAATTAATTTCGAGAAAGGGAGTTTAATAACTTGAGTCGACTTAATATTTTTACTTAAACTTCTATTTATCTGACACTTATCGGTGTTTTATTAAAAAGGACCAAGTATCAAGTATTAAGTATTAAGAAATAAATTGTTTTGCCTTGAATCTTGATACTCATATCTTGATACTAGAATACCTAAAATAATAAAGTGTCTTAATATCATCTGTTTAGTCGCCTTCTTATATCAAACTAACATTTACACCTTTCTTTTTTAATGATTTTCTAATTCGTCTAAATATTCAAATCCTGAAATATGAACAGAATTTGACAAAGAAGCTAATTCTTTTAAATTGATTTTTCCTTTTATGCTTATAACTGCATTTTCATCGTTCCCTCCTGCAACCAACAGAAGCTCTTCTATATCTTTCCCTGCATATTTTACATAAAATACAACATCGTTATCGTGTTCTTTTATTGTCATTAACTCTACATACGATTTTGTGTCAACCTGCGATTTCAATTCATCGAAAAAATTAATATCAGAACTGTTAAAATGATCTTCCATGGCAATAATTCTTATATTGTCGATCATGCCCTTCATTTTTTGAAGATCCTCATCATCATCAATTGCAGCCACAATATCAAATAAGGTACTATTAATTACTATTGTGGTAAAGCCTTTTTCGCCCTGGTATTTATTAATTAAATTATCCACAAAATCTTGTGCATTCAACAGAAATGGAAATGCAGCTAAAACTACTATTATTACTATCTTTTTCATGATTTTCTTTTTTAAATTTGTACTTTGTTTTACTATAATCAAGCTCAATTCAATAACAAGACGAACATATTTAATTTTCATTACAGCAATTACGAAAAAAAAAGAATAATATATGTTATCTAATATCCGCAAGTGAATTTTTATCCGTTTACAGATTAAGTAATTAGCCGTGGCACGGTTAACTTGTATAGATGATACTAAATTATAATTAACTTGCAGATTATCA
>DAOWML010000119.1 GCA_030643125.1 Bacteroidales bacterium | reverse complement strand
TCTGTCTTTTTATCAACACCAGGCCCAAATATTAGGTTCATTCCAAATTTTAACCAAAGTCTGTTTGTAAGGAATTCATTAATTAAAATTCTGTATGTCTTATTTGTTTTTTTCTTTTTTAAATCAGTTTCAACATTTTCAAAAATTAAATCACGTAGTTCGGATGTGCAATTTTTCTTTGAAAATTCATAATAATAATACCTGTTTTCAGGCCTATACAAATACTCTAATCTGCGTATAATTTTAATTTCGTTTTCATCGGATAAATTTAATTTTTGTTCTATTATTTGTCTGTCTTCACGGAAGTAAGTTCTGAAAAATCTATTTGTACTATGAATTCCTAACTTGTATTTTAATTTACCTTTTACAAATTTTAAATAGAAGTTGGGTGTATCAAAATCAAAAAGACCAAAGTTATATACAATATCTATAGATTTATCATGGTCAATAATTCTAATTGCACTATGTCCCCATGATGAGAAAGACTCAACTCCACTGGAACAAGTTAATAAGCTTATTTCAATCTGATTTTTTGGATATGCATATTGTAATCCAATCAGTAATAATAGTCCTAAAATTATAACGTGTCTTTTCAATTTTAAGCGATTTATAAAAAATGGCACTAACTTGATTTCTACTCAATACTCAAATCTATAATCTCATATCTAATTAAAAAACTCCTTTAACAAAATGCCAGGTTATATATATTGAAGCTGCCAGTTTTAGCCCAACACCAAAAAGAAATCCTAAGAAAGCTCCCAAACCAGATCTGAACGCATCTTTATTATTTGCTCCTTTAAGTGATTCTCCTGCAATCGCCCCAACTAATGGCCCCAGAATCAGACCCAGTGGTCCGAGAAAAATCATTCCTATTATCATTCCGATTGTGGCACCCCACATTCCTGCTTTGCTTCCTCCAAATTTTTTGGTTCCCCAAATCGGAACAATATAGTCCAGAACTGTTACAATTATTGCAACGAATGCAAGAATTAATAAAAAATTGGTTGAGTATTCGGATTCGCCAAATTTAGTAAAATGTAAAACGAGAATTCCTAAAAAACTTATTGGTGGCCCCGGGATAATAGGTAAAATACAACCCAAAAGGCCAACAAGAATTAGTATAATAGCTATTGCAAGTAAAAAGTAATCCATAAATCACAAATATTAATAATAGATGATAAAATTAATCATTAAATCAATTTATCAAAATAAGAGCAGAAGGGTTTAGTTTTTAAAGAAGTTTTTTATGTACAATTGATTTTAAATCTTTAACATCGGTTTTAAGATTACAAGATGAACATCCACAAGAATTTTTAGACTTTGTGATAAAAACCTGTATAAAATTGAAAACTGTATAAGCTACAGAAGCAAGAATCAATATAATTACAATTATTTCCTGTGTGTTCATCGCGTTAAATTATTAATGATCCAACCTGGTGTATTAATAAAGACATAAACCAGGCTATAAATGTTGTGTAAAGCATAGTAAAAATTGCCCATTTCCAATGGCCAGATTCTTTACTTATGGCTACAATCGAAGCTATACAGGGGAAGTAGAGTAAAATAAATATCAGAAAACCGTATGCTACAAGTGGAGTAAATATAGGATTGCCATTTTCGTCTTTTTCGTTTTGCAATCTGTTTATAAGATTATTCATGCTTTCTTCTTCTTCAGCCTGATATAAAACCCCCATTGTGCTTACAACAATTTCTTTTGCAGCAACACCCGATAAAATACTAACACTCATTTTCCAATCAAATCCCAGAGGTTTCATTACGGGTTCAATAAACTTACCGATTCTTCCAATATATGATTTAGCTTGTTCTTCTGAAGTTTTATCAGCTAAAATCTGATGTATTTGTTCATTTTTATTTGAGGCATCTTCTTTTGTAATTTGCTCGATTTTTTCGTCATAATTAACAGAGTATTCAATGTTTTTTGGATAATAACCCAAAGCCCATATTATTATCGATGCTACGAGAATTACACCACCCATTTTTTTAAGATACTGAGCACCTTTAGACCACATATGCCGGGTTAAATTGCGCAAAGTAGGAACCCTGTATGGCGGTAACTCCATAACGAATGGAGTTTCTTTTGATTTGAAAATTGTTTTCTTGAAAATAATAGCAACAATTGCAGCTACAACTATACCGATAATATAAATAGAAAATAGAACCAATCCGGGTCGTTCAACAAAAAAAGCTGAAATAATTAAAACATAAACAGGTAAACGGGCACTGCACGACATAAACGGATTGATGAGCATAGTAAGAATCCTGTTTTGCCTGTTTTCAATTGTTCGTGTTGCCATTATTGCAGGAACATTACAACCAAATCCCATAATAAGTGGAATAAATGATTTCCCATGCAATCCGATTTTATGCATTAAACGGTCCATAATAAATGCCGTTCGTGCCATATAACCGGTATCTTCCATTAACGATATAAAAAAGAACAGGATTAAAATATTTGGAAGAAAAATTATGACACCTCCAACACCTCCAATAACACCGTTTATAAGCAAATCTTTTAAAGGCCCGTCAGCCATTATTTTACTTATTGATTCACCTAAAAGATTTACAAAGAAATCAATCCATTCCATAGGATATTGACCCAATGTAAAGGTGGACTGAAACATAAACCACAAAAAGAAAATAAAAAAAGGAAATCCCAGGTATTTATGAGTTAGGAATTGATCTATCTTTTCGGTCTTTTTTCTTCTTGTATTAATATTGCCTTTATATGTTTCTTTTAATGCACCTGCTATAAATCCATATTTAGCATCTGTAATTATGGTTTCACTATCTTCAGTAATTAAAGATTCGAGTTTCTTAATTTCTTTTTCGGCAACTCCTTTTATGATTTCGTAATTACCCCATTTCGATAAAGTGAAATTTGCCGATGCATCTTTTTCTAAAAGTTTAATAGCATAAAAACGTGAGGAAACAATATCGGTTAGCTTTTTGTTTTCCCAAATTTCGTCTTGAATATTTCGAATCGATTTTTCAACATCTTTTCCATAATTAATGTGTATGTGTCGAACGGTAGGGTCTTTATCCTCATAAACCTCAATTGTTTTTTTGAAGAGATCGTTTATTCCAAAGCCTTTTGAACCAATAGTTGGGATAATTGGGATACCAATCATTTTACCTAAAGATTCAAAATCAAATTCATCTCCTTTTTTTCTTAACTCATCATACATGTTTAAAGCAATAATAACTTTAATATCCATGTCGATTAACTGAGTTGTTAAATAAAAATTCCGTTCTAAATTTGAGGCATCAACAACATTAATAACAACATCGGGCATTTCGCCGAAAATATATTTTCTAACGAGTAATTCTTCGGGCGAATAAGTAGAAAGCGAATAAGTTCCGGGTAGATCGGTAATGTTTAAAGTATAATCACGAATTTTACACTGTGCACTTTTTGAATCAACGGTTACTCCGCTATAATTTCCAACATGTTCTTTGGAGCGAGAGGCAAAATTAAAAAGAGAAGTTTTTCCTGAATTTGGATTTCCAACTAATGCAACTTGAATTTCTTTTCCTTTTTTCCTTGCTGAAGTTTTTAATATTTCCTCTGATATAACACCATTATATTTGTTTATTTCAAGTCGTTTTGCTTCTTCTTTAGTAATAACTTCAATGAGCGAAGCTTCACTTCTACGTAGCGATACCTCATATCCCATAATGCTATATTCAACAGGATCTTTTAAAGGAGCATTTTTAATAACGGTAATTTTTTTGCCTTTTACAAAACCCATTTCGGTAATACGTTTACGAAAGGCCCCACGACCACGTACTTTAGTTATATAACCAACTTCGTTATCTTTTAATTGAGATAATTTCATCTTGTTTAATTTCCTGCTTTCCGATTATGAAATTTTGCACAAAAATAGTTTTATTAATATGATCCTGCAATACCATATATTGGGTATTTTTTTAACATCAAACTAATAGCTTTTGTTTAAAAATATATCTATAATAATTTATAATGTTTTAAGTTTGTTGTTAATTAACAATGATGGAACAAGATAACATATACGAGAGTCTGAAAGAATTATTAGCTAAATCAGCTGGGAAATATAGTATTCTTGAAGAACAAATTGATGTAGAGCTACAAGTTGAATTCTTTGAATTAGTAAATAAGTATTTGAAAAACAAAAGAAATTCTGAAGATATTATTTCCGATGAAGATAAACTTTATAATACGGATATTGCAGGCGATAAAAAGAAAATAATTCTGGTAGAGTTATCTAATGATGAAAATGTTGAAGCTTATAGAATAATAGAACGGTTTATTAAAGCTGATATTAATGAATTAAAACCATGGAGTATTTTAGCTCTTCAACATGCAAGAATAAGTCTGGAAACTCATTTATTAGACGAGCAGCAGGTTTTTATCTCAACAGGTTTAGGCGGGAAAGGTGAAAAACTCAGGTATTTTATTTCTTGTAAACTAAAGCTTGGTGATATTTTTTCTGAGACTCAAAAAAAAATTATTAAATCAGAGTTTGAATTTACTTTTAAGGAGTTAAATTCAGAAACTGAGAGAATAGATTTTATAAATGAGTATTTTACTTTATTTGCATTAATTCCGATTGATGTTTCAATAAGTGAAGTAGTTTTAAAAGCAATTAAGGAATGTAATAATTATGGTGATTTTCTTCATCAGAAATATCTGGTAACAAATGTTAAGGTGTTAAATATTAAAGATATAATATGGTATTTTAAGAAAAAAGGGGTATGATTAATTAAAAAATCAGTTACAAAAATTAAAATTTAGATGAAAAATTATGTAAATATTGCTTTACAGGTATTGCCTAAATCGAAAACAAAAGAAGCATATGATTTAGTAGATGATGCAATTAAAGTTATTCAGGATTCGGGTCTGAAATATCAGGTATGTCCTTTCGAAACAGCAATTGAAGAACCTTATGATGAGATTATGAAACTGGTTGAGAAAGTTCAGGAAACCTGTTTTAATGAAGGAGCTGAAGAGTTATTAGTTTATATTAAAATACAAAACAGGAAAGACAGCAAAGTTACTATCGAAGAAAAAATGAGAAAATATAATTAGTGCTTTTAGCAAAACGGGAAAAGCTGACTTTAAAGCCAGCTTTTATTTTTATTCCTTTTTGTCACCCAGATCATCAAATTCTACGTCTGAAGAATACCCTTCTGCTTTTGTAGTTTCTAATTCAGAAGAAACCTCAGGAGTAACTTCCTCAGGAACAATTTCTTCAGAAGCTTCAGTAGAAACTTCAGTTACAGCTTCAACAGCTTCAACAGTTTTAACAGTTTCAACAGTTTCAACAGTTTCGAATGGTTCAGGTTCAGGAGCATTTTCCTTGATAAAGTCAATTACTTCTTGTAAATTTTCTATGAACTTGTCAAAATCTTCTTTATACAAGAAAACTTTGTGTTTTTCAAAATAATGTCTTCCGTCACGATTAAATTTTTTCTTACTCTCAGTGATGGTTAAATAATAATCATTTCTTCTTGTTGCTTTAACATCAAGAAAGTAAGTCCTTTTACCAGCTCTTACAACTTTAGAGAAAATTTCCTCACGTACATTTCCATTACCATTATTCTCTAATCCTTCTTTTTTGTTGTATTCATCCATCATAAAATAGTTTGATTGTTTTAAAATTATCAATACTCAAATGTAAAAAAATATTTAATATTTCATTGTATTATTGATTTTTTTTAAAAGAACTATTTTAACAAGATTTTAACAAAAAGATTGTCAGTTGTTTAAACATTAAGGATTACAGCATTTATGGCATTACCTCTTATTTAGTGGAAAATACAAAATTAGAGCTCTCCTACAATCAACCTGATATATTTTAGTATGGATGGCTGGAATGTTGAATGATTGGCGATATGCCACTACAATATTCCATTATTCCATTCTTCCGGTTGTTCTTGTTTATTAATGTTCAATACGATTTATACCATTTTAATAATGATAAAACCAAATTTATTTGTGTATTGCAATTAAAATTTTACTAAAATCTGGTATGGCTTGCAAAAAATCATTTACTTTGCAGCCTTTAAGGCTAAACTATAAATATTTTAAAGAGTTCTTATAAAATGGTAAGCAGGAGATTATTACGTATCAAAACACTTCAAATCTGTTATGCTTATTTAAAATCGAGCGAGCAATCAATAAATCAGGCAGAAAAGGGATTATTTTTTAGTATTCAAAAGTCATACGACTTATATCACTACTTAATACTTTTAATTTTAGATGTGGTTAATTTTGCTGAATCAAGAATTGAATTGGCAAAACAGAAAAAAATACCAGCTCAAGAAGATCTAAATCCAAATACAAAATTTATCGATAACAAATTGATTAAGCTTCTCAATGAGAATTATGAGCTTAAAAAATATTTAAACGATCAAAAATTAAGTTGGGTAAATTATCCGGAATTAATAAGAAATCTTTATAATGAAATCCGTGAATCTGAATTATATAAAGATTATATGTTATCGGATTCTAATGGTTTCAATGAGGATAAAAAATTTATTTCCAATGTTTTTTCAAAGATTATTATAAACCATGAGTCTTTATATCAGAATCTTGAAGAACAAAGTATTTTTTGGAACGATGATATTGAGTTTGTAATTGGAATGATTATTAAATCGTTTCGTTCTTTTAAAGCATCGAGTGATGAGAATGTTAAGTTGATGCCTCTTTTTAAAAATGAAGAAGATAGAGATTTTGTAAAAAGATTATTCAGAAAAACGGTTCTTAATCATAAAGAAAACGAAGAACTTATATCAAAATTTATAAAAAACTGGGATGTTGAGCGTGTAGCTTTTATGGATATTATTGTTATGAGCCTTGCAATTGCTGAAATGACTGAGTTTTCTGAGATTCCGGTTAAGGTAAGTCTAGTTGAATATATCGAAATTGCTAAACTTTATAGCACACAAAAAAGTAATGTATTCATAAACGGATTACTTGATAAAATTGTTAAACATCTTAAAAAAGAAGAAAGAAAAAAGAAAGTTGGAATGGGATTAATAGACGAAAGCACTTAATCTTTTCAAGAAGATCAAAATATTTTGTGAATAGCT
>DAOWML010000098.1 GCA_030643125.1 Bacteroidales bacterium | reverse complement strand
CGAATCTGGACTAGTACAAGCAGATAACAATAAATTATACGGAATAACTTCTTCTGGAGGAGCGAGTAATTGTGGGGTATTGTTTGAATATAACATTGATTCATATATATATATTAAAAAGAAAGATCTTACATCTACAACAGGAGGTTATGCTTCTGGAGGTTTAATGCAAGCCTCTAATGGAAATATATATGGAATGACACTTGAAGAGCATGGTACATTGTTTGAATATAACCCTTTAACAGAAGTTTTTACGAAAAAAATGGATTTTAATTATAGTAAAGGACGAACACCACATGGTCATCTTATAGAAGCTTCTAATGGTAAACTGTATGGCATGGCTCGTGAAGGAGGAGTAGATGGTGTAGATGGTGCAGGTGTAATATTTGAGTATGATTTTGAAACTAATGCTTATTCTATAAAATTTAATTTTGTTCCGGATATTACAGGAGGCAGACCATACGGTAGTTTAATGCAGGCTTCTAACGGAAAATTTTATGGGATGACAACACATTATGGGGCAAATAACGATGGTGTAATATTTGAATATGATTTGGTAGCTGATTCATTAATAAAAAAATTAGATTTTAATGGAACTAATGGATGCTATCCATATTATACTGCATTAATTGAGATATGTCCTGTTAAAATTACTAATCAGAATATTGCTATTTGCAATGGCGAGAGCATGTTTTTACAAGGTGAAGACCAATACAATTCAGGAATTTACAGGGATACTTTAACAACTTGTTGCGGAAGCGACAGCATTGTTGTTACAAATTTAACTGTTAATCCTGTTTACAATATTACCGAAACAGCAGAAATCTGCGATGGCAATATTTATACATGGGAAGGCAGCGATTATACCACATCAGGAACTTATACCGAAAATTATACAACAGTAAACGGTTGTGATAGTATAAGGGAGCTTGTATTAACAGTTAACCCTGTTTATAATATTACCGAAACAGCAGAAATCTGCAATGGCGATATTTATACCTGGGAAGGCAGCGATTATACCGAAGCAGGAACATACACCGCAAACCTGACATCAATAAGTGGTTGCGATAGTATAAAGGAACTTGTTTTAACAGTTAACCCTGTTTATAATATTACTGAAACAGCAGAAATTTGCAATGGCGATATTTATACATGGGAAGGCAGCGATTATACCGAAGCAGGAACATATACTGTAAACCTGACATCAGTAAGTGGGTGCGATAGCATAAGAGAATTAACATTAACTGTATTCACAATTGACGTATCTGTAACAATTAACCAGTCAACATTAACAGCTAATGCAACAGGAGCATATCAATGGATTGATTGTAGTGATAATACAGCAATAACCGACGAAACAAATCAAAGTTTTACAGCTACACAAACAGGCGATTATGCCGTGGAAATAACACAAAACTCCTGTGTCGATACTTCATCGTGCTATAATATTGTTATTACTTCAATAGCAGAAAATGATTTTGGTGCAGAAATTAAGGTTTATCCTAATCCTGCAAGCAATTTTATTACGATTGAGCTTCCTGGACTTTCGGAAAGTTACAGGGTAACATTAATTGACATGTTGGGCAGAGTTTTACTTGAAGATGATTTAACAGGAACAAGCAAGCGAATAAACCTTGCCGCTTATGCAAACGGGGTTTATTTTCTATCAGTTTCTGATGTGCAAAATAAAATTTTGAAATCATTTAAAATCATGAAAAAATAAACTCTGAAATAAACTATAAAGCTGTTCAAAAAGAGCAGCTTTTATAGTTTTACAAACTTATCGCCTGTTGATCGCTTTTTTAAAATTTTCTTCAGTTCTCGTTTTGTTGGTTTTAAATAATATTCAGTAGTTTCTTCTGTACTATCAGTATAAGTTTCGATTGATGTAATATTCTCAATATTTTTAAGATCCTCTTCAGTTAATATATGATCAAATTCAAGCGTATCTCCCTCTAATTTTAATATTTTAACTTCCCAATAATCATTGCTATCCTTATAATTTAGAAAATAATATCCTTTGTACTCCCGGAGAATTTGCTGGTCTGAAATTTTGAATAATTCTTCGTCCCTTCGGGAAAATACTTTAACCGAATCACCAAACGAATTAACTGTAATATCCCAATTATCTGCAAAAGTAAACGATGTGTCTTCTGAAATTGAATCCTCGGTTTCTTCGCGGAACTCAACTTTGGTCATCAATAAATTTTCCCGATATTCTCTGATTATTTTATCCGACTCAATTCGTATAGTAGATGTATCATAAACCGAAGAATATTTACCTGTTAATTCATCAGGAAATTCTGACAGATTTTCTCTCCCTTCGGGCTGTGGCACTTTAAACCAAATATATGGTCCACAGCCAATAAAAAAGGCAAGAACAATTAATATAATCACGTTTCGTTTCATAACATCATGATATTGATTATTAGCCAATTTACAAATAAAACGTTAGAAAATAAATTTTATGATACAATAAAAAAAGGGTGTCATCCCGTGACACCCTTATATTTTATCAAAAACTTATTATTTTTTAGGAATATTCTTAAGAGTTTCAACTAAAAACTCGTAGAACAATCCTACAGTTTTAATATTCACTTTCTCGTCAGGAGAGTGTGGGTAACGAATTGTTGGTCCAAATGAAATTGCATCCAATTTTGGATAATTTTTCATTATAATTCCACATTCTAAACCTGCATGTATACCTTTAATTTCAGGAACTTTACCCCACTTATTATTGTAAACATCCTGCATGGTTTTTAAGATTGGGGAATTGATATTTGGTTTCCATCCCGGATAATCACCTTCATGTACAACCTCAGCACCTGCTAGTTCTAGTATGCAACGAATCATATTAGCCAAATCTTCCTTAGCACTCTCAACTGAGCTACGCTGTAACGAAGCAAGTTCAATAAATCCGTCCTCCTTTTTAACAATAGCCAGGTTAGTAGATGTCTCAATCAAACCTTCCATTGCATCACTCATACGAATAACTCCATTTGGAATTCCGTAAATAGCTTTAATCAAATTATTAAGTGTTTTTTCATCAATAACTTTCGCGGGCATATCAGTTTCTGTATAGGCAATTTCTAAACCAGGCTCTGTAACTGAAAGCTCACTTTTAATTTGAGGAACAAGTTCATCGATAAAAGTTTTAAATTCACCAAGCTGAGCTTTCGGAACAGTTACTATTACGAAACCTTCACGTGGAATTGCATTACGTAAACTTCCCGACTGGATATCTGCCAAGCGAATATCTAATGACTTATTTATTGTGTATAAAATTCTATTTAAAAGTTTGTTAGAATTCCCACGTCCTAACGGGATATCCAATCCCGAGTGTCCACCTTTTAATCCTTTAACATCAATTATAAAAGCAACAGAATCAACCGGAACTTCTTCTGCTCTATAATAAAATTTTGCATTAGTATCAACACCACCGGCACAGCCAATATATAATTCACCTTCGTCTTCTGAGTCAGTATTAATTAAAATGTCAGCATTTAAAACTCCTGCTTTTAAATTTTCAGCTCCGGTCATTCCGGTTTCTTCGTCAATAGTTAGTAGAACCTCAAGAGGGCCATGAACTATATCTGTAGCTTTAAGAATAGCTAATGAAGCTGCAACTCCAATACCATTATCAGCACCTAAAGTTGTATCTTTTGCTGTAACCCATTCGCCATCAACATAAGCCTGAATAGGATCTTTTTCAAAATCATGATCGATATTGCTATTTTTTTGAGGAACCATATCTAAGTGCCCTTGTAGAACAACAGTTTTTCGATCTTCCATTCCCGGTGTTGCCGGCTTTTTAATTATAACATTTTGTATTTCATCGACAATTGTTTCTAATCCAAGATCCTCACCAAATTTCTTAGCAAACTCAACTGCTTTTTGTTCTTTTTTCGATGGACGTGGGATGTCGCATAATTGTTGAAATATTTCCCAAACAGCTTTGGGTTCTAAATTCCGAATTTCACTCATTATAATTCCTCCGTTTATTTATTTAAATTATTATTTATACATAGACTAATTATTTCAAGAAATGTTTAATCTTTAAAAAAATAACAAGCTCAAATTTAGAAAAAAAATACCGGCTAACTAAAGATCCCAAAATTTTAATTCTTTTTCTTAACAATTCTTAACATAAAAACGATTAACAAAAAGAAACTTTTTTGCTTCTCATCTGTCTAACTACCACAATAATTTTTGTTTTGAAAAAAATATTGCTTTTTTGAAACAAAACAATTTTATTTGTGTTTAAATAAACCATATGTAATTATTTATATATTTAATTTTTTCTCGATAAAAAATTGAAAGCAGGAAGATATGAAGAGGATAGTTTTTTTATTGGTTATAGTGAGTTTGGGGCTAATTAAAATAAGCAGTGCACAGGAAGCAAGTGTTAAGTGGTACACTTTCGAAGAAGCAGTAGAGTTGAATAAAACCAACCATAGGAAAATATTTATTGATGTATATACTGATTGGTGTGGCTGGTGCAAAAAGATGGAAGCAACAACTTTTACTCATCCTGCAATTGCAAAAATACTGAATGAAGAATATTAT
Organism: Bacteroidales bacterium; assembly: GCA_030643125.1. Lineage (GTDB taxonomy): Bacteria > Bacteroidota > Bacteroidia > Bacteroidales > UBA12077 > UBA12077. The sequence continues at coordinate 3,168 of DAOWML010000098.1, read as the reverse complement.
GCTGTTAGGTTCGATGCTGAAACTAACGATACAATTGATTTTGCAGGAAGACAATTTATTAACGAAGGTGGTAGAAGCAGGTCTCCACATCAACTGGCTGTTGCTTTATTACAAGGAAAAATGTCTTATCCATCAGTTGCCTATTTAAATGAAGATAACCAGTTATTAACTGCTGTTCCTGGTTATTATACTGCTGACAATCTTGAGCCAATCTTAATGTTCTTTGCTAAAGATGCTTTTAAATCTCAATCTTTCGAGGAGTATCAAAAGAATTTCAAGAGTGGGGCTAAAACAAATTAAAATAATTTAGTAACTTATTAAATACCGCGAATTATTTTGTGGTTTTTTTATTTCATTCCTGCACAGGCAGGAATCCATTTTCACGACCAATCTGCTGCTAAATCACTCCATTCTAAATTCTTTGATTCGATCAATCTTATTTTCCAATCTCTCTTCCATTTTTTTAGTCTTCTTTCTCGAACAAAAGCTTCATTAGGTGTTTTATATATTTCATAATACATTAATTTATCAATTCCATATTTTTTTGTAAAACCTCCAACTGCTTTTGCTTTATGTTCCCTCATTCTCCGTTCTAAATCATCTGTAAACCCAATATATAAAGTACCGTTTCTTTTGTTGGCTAAAATATATACATAATATTGTTTAGTCATTCATTTTTAATATGGATTCCTGATCTCCACTACGTTTCGTCAGGAATGTTTTTGGTTCGTTATGCAAACACAAGAATTCAGCATTTAATGTTTTCTATTCATCCTCTTCCCTGTAAAACTCAATAAATTTTTCGTCTTCCATTAAAAACATAACTGGAAACGGAACAACAATTCCATACTGTTCTATATTTACTTTACGTGTGGCTAATATGGTATTTCCATCGAATACTTTCACCTGGGCCACATCAGGAATTCTATAATATAATTTATCTTTATAAACAGTGCCTTCCCTGTTAATTTGGTCAGACATTAAATATGACATATTTTTAGATTGATCCTTTTTATCTAATTCAACTATAATTGGACGGCCTCTTAAATCGTTTGGTGGTAATACTCCTCTGTCTTCACTAAATCTGAATAAAATATATGGCTGGTTAAGTTCTGTTTCCGTTGGTACAAATTCGAATCCTGCACTGTAGTTACTTGTAAATCGTCTACCAATAAACAAAGCTAAATAGTCATTTTCCAGTCTGTTTAATTCATTAATTGCAACTTCTAAAGATTTACCTTCAGGATAAAAATCTGCCATTCCGGTTAAGAGTTCAAATCTTTTTTCACGAATCATGAAAATAAAGTTAGCAGCTTCTTCTGCCTTATCTTCAAAAGATTTATACACAGATTTGGTTTGAGTAACAGGCACCTTTGCAAACAAAGAATCTCTTTGCACTCTTTTAAAGTACGTAAACTTTTCTTCTCCAACATATTTAGTAAGGCTCAAATCAGTAAATACAATTTCATTTTCTGTATTATTTATACCATAAAACTCACTTGAAAAATTATTGTCGACAGATTTATTTACAGGCAATACATTCCCATTTTGAATAAGCTTATTAAAATCAATATTCATTTTACCCTCCGGTTCAAGAATATAATACTGCTCGGGATCAATATCATTATAGGTATGGATTGAAACATCTGTAATTTGCCAAATTGATATTTCCTTTTCAGGAACATCTTCTATTCCCATATATTTTTCGGCATACTCATAATAAGGCCCCGGTATAATATCCATTCGTGAAGCCTCAATAGTAAATTTTAAATTAGTTCGAGGTAAGGCATAAATAATTCCACTTTCAGATATCAGATTAGAGTTCTCAATTTTAGATACCCGGGTTTCTGAGGTTGATTTACACGAGGAAAAAACAACAAAGAGTATATAAATAATAATTTTACCGGTTTTCATATGTTATGTATTTATTTAATTATTGATTTTATTGGCTCTGATATAAAATTGTGTAGTTAATTATTTTAGTGATATTTTGTGTTTTAGTGACTTGGTGGCGAAAAAACAATTGCCACAAAAACTCAAAAACACTAAATCCACACTAAATTATATTAAATTAAATCATAATTATAAAAAATAAATTTTAACCACATTAATTTATATCAGAGTCATTTTCTTTAATTTTTAAATAAGCAGGACCTAAATTATCGACAATATCTGATGCGATGATTGCCTCCTGCCCTATTTTCTCAGAGGCAATATCACCTGCCAAACCATGTAAATATACACCAAGTATTGCAGCATCTTTGGGCTCATAACCCTGCCCTAATAACGAAAGAATTATGCCGGTTAGTACATCGCCACTTCCTGCAGTTGCCATTCCCGGGTTACCTGTACTATTAAAATAGCAAGAACCATCAGGACAAGTTATTGATGTATGAGCACCTTTTAATACAACAAACAACTGGTTATCAACAGAAAATTTTATCTGAGTTTGAATCCTGTCATAATCTCCTGATGTTTCACCAACTAATCTTTCAAATTCTTTTGGGTGTGGTGTTAAAATACTATTCTTGGGAACTTTCTTAATTAGCTCCTTCTGTTCTGATAAAATATTTAAGCCATCGGCATCAATAAGCATTGGTATTGAAATTCTTTCAAGTAAGTTTGATAAAGCTTTTTTAGTATTTTGTTTAGTTCCAATTCCCGGTCCTATTCCTACACAGGTATAATCTTCAGCATCCGGAACATTGGTAAATATTATGTCAGACCAATCGATACTAATCATAGCTTCCGGTAAAGCGGTTTGTATAATTTCATATCCTATTTTTGGAACATGAACAGTAACTAATCCTGATCCGGCACGTAAACAAGCCTTCGCAGCTAATATTGCTGCTCCCATCTTTCCATAACTTCCGGCAATTAATATCACATGACCATAGGTTCCTTTATGAGAAAACTTTTTACGATAAATAATTTTATTTTTTACATATTCGGAATCTATCATATAAAACTCAGCTTCTAAACTATCAATAAAATTCCTATTTAATCCTATTGGCAATACTTTCCAATCGCCTACAAAAATTTCATTTTCAGGGAAAAAGAAAGATAGCTTAGGTAATTGAAAGGAAAAAGTATACTTAGCTTTAATGATTGCATCAAAATCGTTTCCTGAATTATTTTCACCAAACAAGCCCGAAGGAATATCAATTG
>DAOWML010000276.1 GCA_030643125.1 Bacteroidales bacterium | reverse complement strand
CAATGCTCAGGAACCAGAAAAAAAAGCTGAAAAAGCAAAAACGGAAAAATGTTCACAAGCAAGAACGGAAAAATGTTCAACAGAAAAATCAAAGAACTGCCCTGGTGCTTGCGAAAAAAAGGCTGCTGAAGAAAAGAAAAAGGAAAAGAAATAAAGGAAATCTCCATGTTGTGTTGATTAAAAAAGCTGACCCGGTAGGATCAGCTTTTATATTTTACTTTTGGTTTTAAAACACAAACGAAAATAATTCCACTTATTTATTTTGTAAAGTAAACTCAATTTCAGGGTTAGGAATATTTAACTTGTTATGGAATTCAATGCGTCAATAATTTTATTAATTGTTTGTATTTGATAGAGCATCTTCAATGACGAATGTAAAAACATCTTTTAAATTCATTCCGGCTGCTTCTATTTGTTGAGGAACAATACTCGTAGCACTCATTCCGGGAACGGTGTTAACTTCCAAAAAATAGAGTTCATTGTTGGAATATATGTAATCGACTCGAACAATACCATTTAATTGAAAAATATCATATATCTGTGATGAAAGGTTTTTTATTTCTTTTGTAAGTTCTTCTGATATTGGAGCCGGCGTAATTTCATCTCTCATACCTTCTGTGTATTTTGCTTCGTAATCGAAGAATTCATTTTTACTTACAATTTCAGTAGGAGGGAATATAAATGTTTCTTTTTTTGTTTTTACTAGTCCGCAGGTTAGTTCTCTGCCTTCAAGAAATTTTTCAATTATTACTTCATGATCTTCTTTAAACGCTTCTCCAATGGCCTCAAGAAGATTTTCTTTTTCTTTAACTTTAGTAATCCCAAAACTTGATCCTCCACGATTAGGTTTAACAAAACATGGAAGTCCTGTGATATTAATTACCTGATTAGCATCAATAATATCACCTTTTTTTATTGAAACAAACTTTGCCAAAGAAGTATTAAAAGGTTTTAAATAGTTTTTACTGAAAACTTTATTAAATGTAATTGCAGAAGCTAGTGTATTTGCCGATGTATATGGTATCTTTAGCGTATCGAAATATCCTTGTAATTTACCATCTTCGCCGGGAGTACCGTGAATTAAAATTACAGCACAATCAAATTTTATTTTTTGATTATTTAAAGAAAAACTAAAATCGTCCTTATTAACAATTACATCGCAAAATTCTTCGCTTTTAACGATCCATTCGGTCCCTTTAATAATAACCGTAAAAACATCATATTTTTCTTTATCAAGAACTTTAGCAATTTGGGCTGCACTGTTAATTGAAATTATATATTCGGAAGAATTGCCTCCTGCAACTACAGCTATATTTTTTTTCATACTGATAAATCAAGTTTATTTTTTATCAAAAATAAGATTTATAGTGATAATGTGATAAGAACTATTAAAAAATCTCAAATTGAAAATAGTTATTTGTAATTCCAAATTAAAATAGGTAGCTAAAAGGGCATCTCAATAAATTTTAAATAAAAATAATATTTTTTTGTTGGATATGAGTTGTAAAGTGAAAACGCTACATCGGGCGATGTAGCGTTATAATTCAAACCATGTGTTTCTATTCCTCAATAGTAGCTTTGATTTTACTCCAATTTTCCCCTCTTTTAATTCTGGTAACTTGCATTTCGCTTATTGAAAATAACCTGGCAATAACGTTTTGTTTTATACCTTTCTCAAGCATTCCTTTTAATACTTTAACATCTTCGGGCTTTAATTTTGAATTTCGTACAATACCTTTATTTTTTATTTTGTTGATTTCTTGTAATCGAGGCATTATTCTGGCATAAGCCTCTTCTTTTGTAAGCCATCTCAGGTTTTTATAATGATTATTTCGTTTATTCCAGTCAATATGTGTTACAATAGTTTTATTTTCGTTTTCTTTTGAAACAAAGACTATTGCAACTAACTTATGAACAAGGAAAGTTTTCTTTTTATCATAGGTTTTAAAAGTTACCGTATGAAATCCTTTTGTTAAACCCGGTTTAAGGATTTTTCCATTTATTTTATCATAACAATAACTTCTTACCCGGCCATAATCACTTACCTCGTACTTTTTATCTGCGAAAGGAATTTCTTTCCAAACTTCATCTTCTAGTTTTCTTAAATTTCGCTCTGTCATCTTTTTATATATAGTTATAAATAACGTTATAAAATAGTGTTTCTATCCTTGGTTACGGAAGAATTTTTAATTTGTTTAAACGTTATGACGAATGAGATTTTTTTGATGATTAATGAACATTTAACTCATATTAATTTAGTATGTGAGTTAATGAACTATATTTATTTTTTACGTATTATAGAGGAATAATAAAGTAGAAAAACGGGTTAAGGTTCCTTGAGGGTTTGAATATCTCATGATAATCTTATGAATGAATAAGAAATAATTTATAGACAATAGAAACAATGATGTATTCGATATATATTGAATTATTCGAAACTGATTTAAAACTAATAGACGAAAATTAAAAATAAGACTATTTACTTTCTCGTCTTTTTGAATACTACATACGCCATTAGCAGTAAAACAATTGCTGCGATAACTATCCACCAGGGAAATGGTGTTGGTGGGATCACCGTGATCGTTTTGAACCCTTTATAGACAACCGGAGCCTGAGAGAAATTATAAAAACCAAATTTGCCGTTCTTATATGTGTTATCGTTAAGTTTTTTGCTGAAAATTATTTTCTCTCCATCTTTTACCGTTACGGTAAATGAACCGGGATCGAATTTCAGGATAAATCCGTATTCTTTTTCGAACGTCCACCCTTCAGTATCTTCATGATAAAGAAGAGTAACCTTTCCTTCAGTACCTTCTGTATTCCAGAGATCTTTACCATCAAATGGTTGTGAAGCTTTCATTATACCTGACTCAGGACCTGAATAATCTGCAGTTACAACTTTGATGCTTATTCCCTGTTTTGCCAGGCCGCATGCTCTATCATCTTGTGTTGCCTTTTTCCAATCAAGCAGGTAGAAATGTCCGGGATCCTGATAACCGAAAACAAAACCCACAAGGTCATCATCACCTTTTGCTTTCATAAGCCATGATCCTTCTACTGTGCTACCTGTAACATCAATATCACTAACCAGGATCGTTGGATCTCCGTTAATCTTCTGTGTGGCCCACTGGTTATTGTTACTCAACTCCCACGTTCCACGTCCCTGCCCGTTGGCAGGATAATGATAAATTACTTCCTCCCACTCGCTCAGGTCAACCCATTTTTCAATACGTTCCGCTTCTTTACCACAACCCTGTGAAGCCAATACTGCTATTGCCAGACTGATTTTAAGTATATATTTCATAGTTAAAATTTTTAATTATAGCTACAACAAATTTATAACATATTATGCAGTTAGGCAAAAATTATTCGTTTGATTCTCTGCCAGATAAATAACGTTTCCACTTTTCTATAACTTGTGTCATATCATCCGGAAGCTCAGATTCAAAACGCATATACTCACCTGTTGATGGATGCGTAAAACCTAAAGTTTTTGCGTGTAATGCCTGTCGGGGCAAGATATTAAAACAGTTTTGAACAAACTGCTTGTATTTAGTAAAAGTGGTTCCTTTTAAAATTTGATCGCCCCCGTATTCGAAATCGTTAAACAGGGGATGCCCAATATGTTGAAAGTGAACCCGGATTTG
>DAOWML010000207.1 GCA_030643125.1 Bacteroidales bacterium | reverse complement strand
TACAAATAATGGATTTGTACAGTGACGAATATTTTATGAATGAGGCATTAAAAGAAGCTGCTATAGCCTATGATAAGGATGAGGTGCCAATAGGCGCTGTAATTGTTCATAATAATAGAATAATTGCGCGTGCTCACAACTTAACCGAATCGTTAAATGATGTAACTGCACATGCAGAAATGCAAGCATTTACGGCTGCTGAAAATTATTTAGGAGGAAAATATCTGCACGATTGCACCATTTATGTGACACTTGAACCTTGTGTTATGTGTGCGGGGGCTTGCTATTGGTCACAAATTAGCAAAATTGTATATGGAGCTTCAGATAAAAAGAAAGGATATAGCAATATAGGTACAAAAATTATTCATTCAAAAACTAAAGTAATTACTGGAATTTTAGAAAATAATTGTAGTAATTTGTTAATTGATTTTTTTAAAAAGAAAAGATAAATCAAAAATCGATAAATAAAATATTTCTAATTCAGGCTTAAAAAAAGGTGATGTAAATCACCTAATTATAATGTAAAATATCACCAAAAATTAATTGTCAATTCAAATTATAGATGCAACATTTGCAGAAACCTTTACACTCAAAAATTTTTTATCATGAAACGATTATTTTTTACAATTTTTCTATTTTCTATATTAGCGAATATTAGTTATGGTCAGTCAGGAATTTCTAAAGCACAGGCTAACTTTATCTATAATTTTACAAAATTTTTTGACTGGCCACAAACTGAAAAGACAGGCGATTTTGTTATAGGAGTTCTTGGATCAAAAGCTCTTGCATCAGACTTGGAGAAAGTAACCAATGGCAAAAGAAATGTTACTCAAAACATTGTTATTAAATCTTTTAATAATTTCGACCAGGTTTCGAAATGTCATGTGATCTTTGTTTCGTCTTTTAAATCAAATAAAATTGCAAATATTCACTCCAAAACAGGTGTACACTGTTTAATTATTAGTGATAGCAATACAGCAATAGCAAAAGGTGCTATAATTCAATTTGTACTTGAATCTGATCGTCTTAAATATGAATTTAGCAAAGGAAATGCATTAAAGCATGGTTTGAAATTTCATTCTAAAATTTCCGAAATGGCTAGTAAAAATCATTAATATCTAAAAAAATGAAATTGACAATTGGGAAAAAATTAGTTATCGGATTTGGAATTATACTACTTGCAGTAATAGTAAATGCAGTAATTATTTTAAATTCATCAATTAAAAATAGTAATCTGAATACTCAGATTATTGAAAACTACAGTCCCTCAGAAACCAATTTAAATAAACTAAGGCAATTACTGGTTGATTCAAAGATCCTTATAAAAAACTGGGTATATATTGATAAACAAGACAATACTCCTGATAAAATCAAATTAATTGAATTACATGATAAAGATTTTCCAAATACATTAAACGAACTCAATAATTTATCTGAGAATTGGGAAGAAGATAACCGAGATTTGTTATTGCAAGTCGAAAAACTAATAACTGATTCAATCACACCTTTGCATAATTTTGTAATAAGTCAGTTGAACTCCTTTGAGAGTTATGACGATTTAATGGTAATTTTCGAAGTAATGCCATTGGTTGAAGAACAAGGCGACATAATAGTAAAAACCAATAAAGCTGTAACCATTCTTGATGAGTTAATTAGTTATCAATCGGACTTAACGAATAGCTCAATTAACAAGATGCAAAGTTCGTTTAAGAATTTTCCAAAAATTATTATTATTACAACATTTATTATAATTGTAATATTTGTATTAGTTATATTTTACTTTAATAAAACGGTTACAATTCCTATTAAAAAAGGAGTTGATTTTGCAAAATCAATTGAAAGCGGAGATTTAACTGTAAGTGTAGATATAAATCAGAATGACGAGATTGGAGATTTAGCAAATTCATTAAGTAATATGGCTAATAAGTTAAATGAAATGGTGAGTTCCTTAATTGAATCTTCGAATTATATTACGAAAGCCAGCGTAGATATTACACAAAAATCTCAGGAATTAGCTAATGGTGCTAATTCGCAAGCTTCTTCTTCAGAAGAGCTAGCATCGTCAATGGAAGAAATGGCTGCTAATATTCAACAAAATTCTGATTATTCGAAAGAAACTGAAAAAATTTCGTTAAGTGCTGCTAAAAACAGTGAAGAAGTTGGTTCTGCTGCAAATAACAGTTTAATATCTATTAAATCTATTGCCGAAAAGATTGGAATAATTAACGATATTGCATTTCAGACTAATATACTAGCATTAAATGCTGCTGTTGAAGCTGCCCGGGCAGGTGAGCATGGAAAAGGATTTGCAGTTGTTGCTGCTGAAGTACGTAAACTTGCTGAACGAAGTAAAATTTCTGCCGACGAAATTGAAGAGTTATCAAGATCTAGTGTAGAAGCAACAGAAAAAGCTCAGGAATTAGTAAATAAAGTGGTTCCTGAAATTGAAAAGACCTCTAAATTAGTTCAGGAAATTGCTGCTGCAACTAATGAACAAAATTCCGGGGCCAATCAAGTAAACAGTGCTTTACAATCTTTAAATCAGATTACACAACAAAATGCAGCATTATTTCAAACTTTAGCCGATGATGCAACTAATTTATCAAATCAGGCAGATGTATTAAATGAGGTAATTACTTATTTTAAAACAAAATAATAATCAATAAACTAAAAACAAAGGCGGCTTTTCCAAGCCGCCTTCTTAATATTATAACATTACAAGATTAATACTTCCATTTATTAGCTAATGCCACAAGGGATAGCATTACAGGAACTTCGACCAAAACTCCAACTACAGTTACCAGTGCGGCAGGTGATTGCAATCCAAACAAAGCAATTGCAACAGCAACTGCCAATTCAAAAAAGTTGCTTGCGCCTATCATTGCAGCAGGCGAATTAATATTATGTGGTAATTTAAGTTTTCGACCACTAAACCAGGCAATGAAAAATATAAAATAAGTTTGAATAACTAAAGGAACTGCTACCAGTAAGATAATAAAAGGATTGTTTAGTATGTTTGTACCTTGAAATGCAAAAAGCAGTACCAATGTAACTAAAAGAGCTAAAATTGAAACAGGTTTTAATTTGGGCAAAAATTCATTTTTAAACCACTCTTCTCCTTTGAAACGAGCTAATAATTTATGAGTAATGTATCCGGCTGCTAAAGGAATCACAACAAAAATTATAATACTCGCAACTAAAGTATTGTAGGGTATTTGAATGTTTGTAATACCTAGCAGCAATCCAACAATTGGAACAAAAGCCACCAAAATAATAAGATCATTAACTGAGACTTGCAACAATGTGTAATTTGGGTCACCGTTTGTTAAATACGACCATACAAAAACCATAGCTGTACATGGCGCTGCTCCTAAAAGTATTGCTCCGGCAATATATTCACCTGCTAACTCAGGTTCAATATATGCACCATAAAGTTTTGAAAAAAAAATCCATGCAAAAAATGCCATTGTAAAAGGCTTAATCAACCAATTAACAACTAATGTTAGGATTAATCCTTTAGGTCTTTTACCGATATTCTTTATACTTGAAAAATCCACTTGCAACATCATTGGGTAAATCATAAGCCAAATCAATATAGCTACAGGAATATTCACTTTGAACATTTCCATTTGACTCAATGATTGCATACTATCACCGGCAAAATGTCCAATAGCGATACCACCGGCTATACATAATGCAACCCAAAGCGTCAGGTATTTTTCAAAAAATCCAATGTGCTTTTTTTGTGTCATAATGTTATTTTATATTTTCAGTATAGAATTTTGTAAATGCTTCTTTAATTTCATCACGTACACGATAAAACTCACTCATTATATATTCTTTAGAACCTATGGTATGTGATGGATCATCAAAACCAATATGTAAGCTATTTTTAACCTTTCCTGTAAAGGCAGGACAAACTTCATTTGCTCCTCCACAAACTGTTATTACATAATCCCATTCATCATTTAGATATTTTTCAACTGAATCAGAAGTATGATGGCTAATATCTATTCCTATTTCTTTCATTACGGCAACAGCTTTGTCATTTAACTTTCCTGAAGCTTCTGTTCCTGCAGAAAAAACATTTAGGTTTTTATCGAAAGACTGTAAAAACCCTTGAGCCATTTGGCTTCGACAAGAGTTCCCAGTACAAAGAATTAAAATTTTCATTCTATAATTCGATTAAAAGAATAAATCATCCAAATATACATTATTTTACATTTTTTCAATTAAGAACTTGCAAACAAAAAGCTGTACAATACTGCACAGCTTTAATGTATTTAAAATAATAATGTTATAATTATAATCCTATAGATTTCAAGAATGCCTTTTCATTCGGTTCTCTTCCAAGGAATTCTTTTACTATCTCCATTTCGTCAATGGTTGAACCGCGCTCAAGAACCACTTTCTTTAATTTTAGCCCTGTTTTCTGATTCATAATTCCATTTAGTTCAAAAACAGAAAACATGTCTTCAGCAAATACTTTAGCCCACAAATAACCGTAGTAACCAGCAGCATAACCATTTAAATGGCCAAACCCGGCTTCAAAATGTGTGCCTTGCTGAAATTTATATAAAGTAATTTCATTTTGTAATTCTTTTACCAACTCAGTTGTTGATTTTGTACCTTTTGCATCATATTTATCATGATAAGTCATATCCAATGTTCCATAGAATATTTGTTGTAAGGTCTGCAAACCGGATCCAACATTTCT
>DAOWML010000223.1 GCA_030643125.1 Bacteroidales bacterium | reverse complement strand
ATTGTATTATTTAATCCATTTTGCCAAAATAGAAAGCAGTTTTTCTTTTTTGATTGGTTTGGCAATATAATCATCACACCCGGATTCCATACATTCTTTTTCATCATTCTGCATAGCATATGCAGTTTGAATAATAATTGGGATTTTAGGTTTGAATTGTTTTATCTTTGCAGTTGCTTCCAAACCGTTCATCTCAGGCATCTTAATATCCATTAAAATTAAGTCGATTTGTTCATGTCCTTTACATATTTCAATTGCTTCGTAGCCATTTTCTGCTCTGAGCAAATTAATGCCCTTTTTAGATAAAAGCACTTCTAAAAACTTGTAATTGCTTTCTTCGTCTTCAGCAATTAAAATTGTTTTGTTCTTCCAGATTTTGTGATTTTCTACAATGTGCTTTTCAGTTTTGTTAACTTCTATATTTTCAGAGATATCTAATGGTAATGTAAAATAAAATGTAGAACCTCCTGCCTTGTCATGCTTATCGGCAGGTAAACTGTCAGGCAGGTTATTTTCCCAGCTATCGGGATCGGACTCAACTCTTATTGTTCCTCCAAGTTGCTCAACCAGGTTTTGGGTTATGGTAAGTCCTAAACCGGTTCCTCTGTACAATTTTGATTTATTTGTTTCAATTTTATTAAATCGCTCGAAAATTTCTTGTTGCTTGCCTTTTGGAATTCCTATACCGGTATCCTGAATATAAAACTCAACCAGATTAATGTCATTTAAAATTTTATAACCCAGATTTATTGATCCTATTTCTGTATATTTTAAAGCATTATCTGCCAGATTTGTTATAATTTGCCTGAATCTGTATGGATCTGTTTTTAGATAAAAGTTTTCTTTAAAAGATGATTTATCCAGGTTAATTTCAATATGCTTTTTACCAATTTTCTTTTTAGTCTCATTAAAGATTTCGAAGAGTTCCAGAAGTGTATTATTAATATCTGTATCTTTAATAAAAACAGTTAGTTCATTAGCTTCAATTTTTGCTAAATCAATAATATCATCAATTAAATGAAGTAAAGTATTACAATTATTATTTATATGAGCAACAAGCTCTTCACGTTTATCGCCTTCTTCAGTATCCGGATCGACCAATAAGTCAGAAAAACCAATTATGGCATTCATCGGGGTTCTTATTTCGTGTGACATATTTGCCAGAAATGAAGATTTTAGCTTGTCTGATTCTTCTGCTTTTTCTTTTGCTTTTTTCAGATCTATCTCGGTCTTATATCTTTCGGTCATATCGTGGCATATTCCAACAATGCCTAAGGTATTTCCTTTCTCATCTGTAAATGGCACTTTTAAAACATCAAGCAGGAATCTTTCACCTTTTGAATTTATTTCCCATGATTCCATTCTAAATACCTGCTTTTCTTTAATTAATTTTTGATCTTCTTTAAAATAATGTTTGGCTTCGTTCTCAGGGAAAACATTATAATCGTCTTTGCCAATAATTTCAGTAGCTTGCTTATTATTAAACTTACAAAAAGCATCGTTACAGCCTAAATAAATATTGTCTTTGTTTTTATAAAATATTAAATCAGGAATTGCGTTTATCATTGAACTTAATAATGATTTTTCATGAATCAGTTGTTGTTCGGTTTTTTTTCGTTCATTTAATTCATTTTGTAGTTCAGAAGTTTTTAGTGCAACTTGTTTTCTTAATGTCCATGACCAGAATAGGATAGTAATCAACAATATTAACAAAGGTACTAAAAGCCATATGATTATTCTAAATACCTGGGTCCTTATATCTGATTTTTCATAAAAACCGAACCATTTACTATAAATTTGCTCGTATTCACCTGTAGATTTTAAAATTTGGAGACCATCATTAATCTGAGCCAGAAGTTCCGGCTTATCTTTATTAACTGCAAAAGCCAGATCTACAAGCTGAATTGTTGACCCAACAGGTTTAATATTAGTTAAATTGAACTCATTTATGGAAAACTGTCCCAATAATTTTGGAATTATAACACAATCATATTCTCCGGCAGAAAGCAATCTCAAAGCAGTCTGGTAATCTTTTACAGGAATTATGTATTTTGTAATTTGATTTGATCTCAGATAATCATGCATTATATCACCCTTTACAACAATAATTTGTTTGTTGATAAGGTCTTCAACTGATTTTATTTCACTTTCTTTTCGAATAAATAACGTATATATTAAAGAGACATAGGAAGTTGAAAAGTTGACAACTTTGCTTCTTTCCAGTGAAGGAGACATGGCTGCCAATCCGTCAACTTTTCCTTGTTCTAATTCTGTTCTAACCTGATCCCATTGACCCAACTCAATTTTGATATTTAAACCCATAGTTTGTGCTATTGCTTTTAATAAATCAATACTAAAACCTGTAGGGTTTAAATCTTTATCTAATAACTGGTAAGGAGGGTAGTCGTGATTTCCTTTAAAATATATTGTATCGCTTTGAAGATAATTTGCAAAAATAGAATGATTAATGCAGATGATAAATATTAAAATCAGAAATTTTAAAATTTTATTCCTCATAATATATGTTAAAGAGGGTAAGATGGCTTAGCCCTTAAAGATAAAAAAACTATTAATATTTATACGGTTCAACTAAAATAAAGTTTAATACTGTATTTTTTATTAGTTATTTAGTAGTTTATTATAAACAATAAGTATATGTATAGATTATTAAATTAATTTTATACCAGAAATTAACAGAAATAATTACTTAAACAGATGAAACTTATATACTCTTTCTTTGTAGTGCTTTTTTTTATTTCTTCTTGTTCGAATAAAAGTGAATCTCGCCTAAACAATGATGAAAATGTATCGTTTGATAAAATTAATTTAAGATACGCAAAGGGTTTTACAATTGAGAAAAAGGATAATTACAAATTAGTTACGATTAAAAATCCATGGCAAGGAGCAGAAGATGTAGAATATAAATATGCTTTGGTAAATAAAAATGAGAAGAATCCTAAACTGTCCGGGAATTATAAAATAATTAGAACACCAATTAACAGAATCGTTTGCTTATCAACAACACATATTGCTTTTATTGATGTTTTAGAAGAAACTGAAAGCATCGTAGCTGTTTCCGGAATCGATTATGTAAACAACTCTAAGATCAGAAAAAGAATTGATAACAATAAAGTATTGGATGTTGGCTATGGTAATAATTTAAACTATGAATTAATTATAAGTTTAGAGCCTGATTTGGTTATTACTTATGGTGTTGGGGGGCATGTGGCTGGTTATAATCAAAAATTAAATGATTTAGGTATTCAAACCATGATAATTGCTGAATATCTTGAAGATGATCCGCTTGGGAAACTTGAATGGATAAAATTGATTGGTTTATTTTATAATAAAGAAGAACAGGCAAATGACTATTTTAATCGAGCAATGCGAGAGTATAATAAACTTTTGATTTTAACTGAGCAAATTGATAACAAGCCTAAAGTTCTTTTTGGTTTACCATGGAAAGATGTGTGGTATGTTCCGGGAGGTAAATCTTTCATGGCTAAAATGGTTAAAGATGCCGGAGGTGATTATATCTGGAAATCAAATGAATCAAGAGAAAGTTTGCCTTTTGGTATAGAATCGATTTTTGCCAATGCCTCTGACGCTGAAGTATGGATTAACACAAGTTCCGTTAATGAAAAGAGTGATATTTTAAAAGTTGATGAACGGTTTGAAAGCTTTGAACCATTTAAAAATGGGAAAATTTATAACAACAATTTAAGAATTAATCAATTTGGAGGAAACGATTACTGGGAGACAGGCTTGATTGAACCACATGTACTTCTTAAAGATATGATTAAAATTTTTCACCCGAATATATTACCCAATCATCAATTGGTTTATTACAAAGTTATTGAATAAATCATCGTAGAATTTAATTAAGGCAACCTCTAATAATTCATTCACATCAAGATTTTCATAGTTTTTTAAAGACAATGAAAATTTTTGAAACACTATCGGGATAATGTAAAAAAAATAGAAGTAGTATTTGAAAAACTATGAAAACACTACGGGAACAAATATAATAAACGATCTGCTTCGTTAAAATTTTTCTCAATAACTACGGCTATTCAGAAAAATTTGTGCCTTGCATCTCATTCATTATATTTGTTTCTTTAAAAGAATAAATTATTAGAGGTTGCCTTGAATTAGCACACTCAATTAAAAATTATAA
The DNA here is from genome assembly GCA_030643125.1 of Bacteroidales bacterium. Lineage (GTDB taxonomy): Bacteria > Bacteroidota > Bacteroidia > Bacteroidales > UBA12077 > UBA12077. The sequence goes on along the minus strand of DAOWML010000223.1, from coordinate 426 downwards.
AATCTATTTGTTTTGTTGTTAAAGAAACAAGTCATTTTTATCTGGATATTACTATCGGTTACTTTACTGATTTTATTTATTTTTGATATACTTCTAGGCTCGGTTCAAATACCTGTAAAAGAAGTTTTTAAAATAATATTTACCGATCAGTCTGATCATCCTGAGTATTTAACCATTATTTATCGTTTTCGAATACCAAAAGCATTAACAGCATTATTTGCAGGATTTGCTCTTTCGGTAAGTGGCTTGCAGATGCAAACTATTTTTAGAAATCCATTAGCTGGACCTTATGTTTTAGGTATAAGTGCAGGTGCAAGTTTAGGAGTTGCACTGCTGGTTATGGGGATTTCTACTTTTACGCTTGTAAGCCAAATTGGAGTTTTAGGAAACTGGACAATTGTTATTGCTGCATGGCTAGGCTCAGGT
>DAOWML010000311.1 GCA_030643125.1 Bacteroidales bacterium | reverse complement strand
TTAAAAAGCAATAATCCTGCATTGGTTGGTCTTAAGAATTCATCAGGCCCTTTTGCAATTTTCATTTGTTTGCACAAATCCTGAAAAGAGATTTTTGTACTTTCATCATACAATGAACTCATTACTTCTTTCAGGTGCGACTGGATTAATTGTAAGCTCAAATCATCAAGTGTTGCACCCTGGTTTATTCTGTCATCAAAAGGGATTCTTGCTGTAAGTTCAAGTAATCTTCTTTCATCCTCAGAACCGTCTTTTACTTTAATAGTTTTAGATCCCCGTTTAATATACCATGCTTTTCCCGATCTTTTTTCACTGAGGCTGATAGGTGCTTTATAAGGACGATTATCACCTGCAGGAGCCCAGATAATTAAAATATGTTTCCCGTCTTTTATATAGGGTTGCGAAACAGGAACATAAGCAGGATAAATTTTATGTGATAATTCTATTAATCTTTTTTGTATTGAATCAATTTGCCCGGGATTTAACCCGAAAGGAGGAAGTTTTGCCACTCCATTTTCTTCTTCTATACCAACAATAATATATCCTCCGTTCCAATTATTAATATCATTGGCAAAAGCACAAAGAGAATGTATTATGTCTTCGGGATTCCATCCTTTTTTCAACTCAATACGATCCCACTCAACTGTGTTGCCATGTAATAGTTCGTCTATATTTATGGGTAATGCCACTTGTGTTTATATTAACTTTTCAGATTCCACATTAAAAATACAATCTTTTTCTAATCTTTCATATTACGTACAGGAAAAATTTAAACATCAAATAATTATTTTTGTTGTAATAGTGATTTTTAAAATATAATTTTAACATCTTTAAATAAAGTCTAACTAAATACAATTAATAATGAAAAGTTTTTTTAAATCTTTATTAGCATCTACTCTAGGTGTTTTATTAGCCGGTATCTTAATGTTTCTTATAATTATTGGCGGGATTGGAGCAATGGTTTCATCGCAAGATCAACCTGTAAAAATAAAATCAAATACGGTGTTACACATGCAGTTGGATCAACCAATTAAGGACAGAAGTAATAAGAACCCAATGGAAAGTTTTGATTTCTCATCCTTTAAACCCGTTCCCCAGTTGGGTTTGAATGATATTCTTAAAAATCTTAAGAAAGCTAAAAACGATGCTGATATTGATGGTATTTATCTTGATCTGACAATTATTCCTGCAGGAATAGCAACAATAGAAGAAATAAGAAATGCATTAATCAACTTTAAAGAATCAGGTAAATTTATTTTAGCTTATGCTGATTACTATACACAACCTACATATTACCTGGCAAGTGTTGCCGATAAAATTTACCTTAATCCGAAAGGCGTATTAACTTTTGTAGGCCTTCGTTCGGAAATTCTGTTTTTTAAAGAAACAATGGCTAAGTTAGGTATTGAACCTCAGATTATTCGTCACGGTAAATTTAAAAGTGCCGTTGAACCCTTTATGTATAATAAAATGAGTGATGAAAACCGTGAGCAAGTTATGACCTACATGGGCTCTATTTGGAATAATATGCTTGACGGTATTTCTAGAGAACGACAAATTAGTATTAAAACATTAAATGAATTAGCCGATAATTTAACTTTAAAAAATGCTCAGGCAGCAATTGATAACGGACTAATTGACGGGTTAAAATATAAAGACGAAATTTTAAATGAATTAGCCGAATTAACAGGAAAAACAAATGATGAGAAAATTGAAGCTGTTTCGCTTGCTAAATATACTAAAGTACCTAATAAGAAACGCAAATCATTGGAAAAAAACAAAATTGCGGTAGTTTATGCCAGTGGTAATGTTATAATGGGAGAAGGAGCTGAAGGAACTATTGGATCTGACCGTATATCAAAGGCTATTCGCAAAGCCAGAAAAGATTCCTCTGTTAAGGCAATTGTTTTCAGAGTTAATTCCGGTGGCGGAAGTGCATTAGCTTCAGAAGTTATATGGCGCGAAATAAAATTAGCACAAGAAGTTAAACCTGTTATTGCATCTCTGGGAGATGTTGCTGCTTCAGGTGGATATTATATTGTTGCACCTGCTCAAAAAATTATTGCAAGTCCAAATACAATAACAGGTTCAATAGGTGTTTTCGGATTATTATTTAATGGTAAAAATTTATTAAATAACAAATTAGGCATCCATGTAGATGTTGCTAAAACCAATAAATATGCAGATATGGGAACCTTTAGCCGTAAATTAACAGCTCAAGAAAGAGAAATTATTCAGTACAGCGTTGAAGAAATTTATGAAACATTTATAAGCCATGTAGCTGAAGGCCGTGATATGACTAAAGAAGAAGTGGATGCAATTGGACAAGGACGTGTTTGGAGTGGTACCAATGCTATTGATATTGGTTTGATTGATGGCTTTGGAGGTTTGGAAGATGCTATTGTGCTTGCAGCTGAAGCTGCAAATCTGGACAAATACAGAATTGTTGATTATCCAAAATTAAAAGATCCATTCCAACAATTATTAGAAGATCTTCAGGGCAATGTAAAAACATCAATTCTTAAACAAGAACTTGGTACTGAATATAAATATTACGAATCATTAAAAAACATAACTGAACAACAGGGAATTCAGGCAAGAATACCTTATGAAATAGATATTTATTAAAAATATTGGCTGTTTTAGGATAATCAGATTTTTGTAAAAACTTTTTAGCTATAAGTGCTTTTGTAGTTAAATTTCCTGAAACAGCCTTTCCTTTTTTATTGCAATGCTTTTCTTAGGTAATGTGATCAAAATTAGTTGGTGAATTTTAGGAAAGTTAAATAAAAAACTCCCCGTTTTTATCAGGGGAGCTAAAATAAAAAATCAATTCAATGACCTATTTCATAAATGAATCATAAAATTAAGTCATGCTATAAAAATCATTTCCCTTGTCATCAACAAGTAAAAATGCCGGAAAATCTTTAACTTCGATTCGGTAAATGGCTTCCATTCCCAATTCCGGATATTCCAACAATTCTACATTAGTAATATTTTCTTGCGCTAACAGCGCAGCAGGGCCTCCGATACTTCCAAGGTAAAATCCTCCATGTTTTTTACATGCATTAGTAACAACCTGGCTACGGTTGCCCTTAGCAATCATGATCATACTACCGCCATTACTTTGGAAAAG
>DAOWML010000014.1 GCA_030643125.1 Bacteroidales bacterium | reverse complement strand
TGCTGTCAACCATTTCAAAAAGCCAAATACTTATTTCTCTTGTTTTTGGTGATAAGTTGAATTCTGATAAGATTGAATTTGGTATAGATGGAGGTTTTAATTGGTCAAATATCAGCAATCTGGAAAATTCCGGTTTAAATATGGGACTCCATCTCGGTTTTTATTTTGATATCAAAATGAAAGAAAATCTCTTTTTGCATACCGGTTTAATCTTAAAATCACCAATGGGAGCTGAAAGATTAGAATCTTACACAGTTGGAGACCCACATCTTGATTCTGTACTGGCCACTGCTACAGTAACCAGGGAATTGCGATATTTTAATGTGCCGATATTACTGAAGTACCGTTTTCTTGACCAATTTTACGTAGAAGCCGGACCCCAACTGGGATTGTTAAACAAAGCTTATGATGAATTCAATCTTGATGTGTCTGAAAAAAACGACCTACAGTATAAAAAAAACATCAGGGATCAATACAATCGCATTGATGCCGGAATTACAGTGGGATTAGGATATCGCCTGTATAAAGGAAATGGTGTTAATCTGGGAGTCCGCTATTATTATGGTATGGTAGATATTCTTAAGGACAATCCGGGATCAAAACAACTAAACTCGTCCATCTACATCTGTGCCGGAATTCCTATTGGAGTTGGAAAAGAACAGAAAAAAGCTGATGCTAATTAGTATATTACTAAACAATTTCATTACTTTTATGTTAATTATAAGCTATATTGTTTTAATTTAGGAGTAATGTGTAAACTTATAAATAAAACTTAAACTAAAAATATTCAAAAGCGTTCCTTTTATTGGTAAACTTGATAAACTATAAAGTTATGAGACATAAAATCTTAGTAACAGCACTTTTTGTACTATGTAATGTATATTTAGGATATACACAAAGCATTGATATTATACCTTATGCAAGTTTTCAATGGGGTGGAAAAGTTGATTTATACAATGGACAGGTGAAATTTAACGAAAGTGAGAATTATGGGATAGCCTTGAATATAAATACTCCAAGAAACACAGCCGTCCAATTGGAATATATGAGGCAACCAACCACAATAGATGTTTGGGAATATGGTATTTTTGAAGACTGGTACGAGCGTTATGACGTAAACATGGACTGGTACCAGCTGGGTTTTCTTAAACAATTACCGAAGGGAAATCTTGTGCCATTTGGTGGTATATCTTTAGGAGTTGTTCATTTTAATGCAAGAACCAACGAAATTGATGATCAGGTAAGATTTTCTTTAACCGGACAAATTGGATTAAAATATTATATAAACGATAAAATAGGAATCCGTTTACATGCCCGAATGCTTATGCCTGTTCAATGGGGCGGTTTCGGTTTCTATTTCGGATCCGGTGGTTCAGGAACCACTGTAAGTGCAGGATCCGAGATCATTCAGGGAGATGTTGGAGGAGGTCTTGTATTCCGACTTGGAAAACAGTCAGAGTAAAATCCCTTCTTCATTCTAAATGTAAAATGTAAATTCTAAAAATTTCAATTATGAAAAGAAAATTAAACTTACTTATTTTCTTGTTAGGCATAATTATCCTGACAAGTGGTTGTTACCCGGGCGGACCTGAATATTATTCTGATCTCGACCTTGTATCGACAAATTACAGTCCTGAATATTGGGACAATAATAGTCCGATGACTTATTTTATGCCCGATTCATTAGGATTTATTATTGACGGAGAAGATAAGGACAATAATGATACTATTTCCTATAATAATAATGACCTTGTCTTAGAACTGGTAGAAGAAAACATGACAGCTATGGGTTATAATCGTTTGGATACCATTGACGAATTTAATCAACCTGACCTTGTTTTATTTTCGCAAGTATTAGTTGTAAAAGTTACATATGGAGGATATTATCCCTGGTATCCATGGTGGGGAGGATATTACCCTTACTGGACAGGCTATGAATACGATTATTATTGGGGATATGTACCCATTATGTATAGTTTCTCAGTAGGTACAGTTATTCTCGAAATGGTTGATTACCACTCTATTGATACTGTAAATAAAAAACTGGATGTTGTATGGGTTGCCGGTATAGATGGACTACTACGCGAAAGCTCTAAAACAAATGAAAAAGTTCTTGAAGATCAAATTGATAAAGCATTCTATAATTCACCTTATTTAAACACCCAATAATATGAAAAAATTTATTTTATTTTTAGGATTATATATAGCATTTGCTATTGGTTCTCATGCTTATGCACAAGGAGATTTTGTGATAAATTATAATACATCCATAGCACTTGGTGAAACGAATGACTTTATCAGTAAATACAGTTTTCGGGGTTTTAGCATGGAAGGCAGATGGGAGGTGGCTGATGAAATTTATGTTGGAGTAAGTGGAGCCTGGACTGTTTTCTATGAATCTGAAAGAGGTACATTTGTAAATGGAACAAGAACAACTACAGGGACACAATACCGATATATTAATGCTTTTCCATTATTAGTCTCGGGTTATAAATACTTTACTCTTTCATCAAAAGGCTTAAGTCTTTATACTGGCGTGGGAATAGGTCCGTATTATGTAGAAACAAAGAAAGATTACTCAATATGGACAGAAACTGCTAATGGCTGGCAATTTGGATTTGCTCCCGAAATAGGATTTGCGATTCCAGGTCCTTTCGATGCGGATATTTTACTAAGCTTAAAGTATAATTATGCATTTAAAACTTCTTCTGTACCTGAATTTTCATCATTGGGAATAAATATTGGTTTTATTTATTAAAAAAAAGAAATAACTCTTATAACAGTAAATTATTTTACATTTTATTAAACCCTGTTAGATAATAATAAACTAACAGGGTTATTAATTTTAGCTTGATTATTATTTTTGAACCACTGTTATGTCCTGTGGCATTCTAAAATAATAATGAAAATCCTAAATCTTTTTTCCTATATTTTTCTATTTCGCTCTTATAGAATTTAATCTGCTGTTTACAAATAAATTCTCTAAATATTGAAATATCTTCTTTTTCTTCGGTTAAGTTTAATGAGTCTATATAATCAGCTCTATCTTCAGTGAATATTTTTATTAATGGTTCATTATGATACATTTGAATATAATTCATTAATAGTCTTGAAGTTCTTCCATTGCCATCTCCAAAGGGGTGTATATTCACTAAATTATAATGAATGTCTGCTGATAATTTTATTATCTCACTTCCTTTAACAGTCTTTAATCGTTTATTAATATTTTCAAATAGCTTTATTAGTAATGGTTCTACTTTTCGAAAATCAGGAAAATATTTTTTGTCAACATATACCTGGGCTAATCTGAGATCTCCTTGAGTAGTATCAAACTCTCCAGAAATTGTATTAATCTGGCCCCCAGTGTTTTTCATTACTACAGCTGCCACTTCTTTTATAAGCGAAATCGAAATATCTTTCTTTAATATTGCTTGTTCTTTAATATATTGAAAAGCTGCATAATGATCTTTTACCATCAAATGATCTGATAAAGGTTTCCCTTTAGCTGTTATATCATCTTCTAATAAAACCTTAGTATCACTTTCTGTTAATGAACAACCTTCGATTTTCGTAGAATTATAAACTATTGAAATCATTGAAAATTTTTCATAGTCAATTGCTTGATTCAATTTTAAATCAAGATATCTTTTTCTCAATATTTCTAATTCTTTCCACATATGTGCAAATATAAAATAAATTATCATAATCACAGGTGGATTAAGCCCAATGACAATTGAAGAATTTAATTCTTTGACAGATAAAGCTGAAAGTGATTCTGAAGATGACAGGATGTTCAAATTCGACAGTTTTTCTTAAACTAAAAAAAGAATTAATTCAATAACTGTTCTATCTGCGCCCTATTCTCAATATCAGGGAAATTTTCCAAAATGACAGTTGCAAGCTTTTTAATTTTAGCTTGATTATTATTTTGCAAATAGAAATTAAGTAAAGATTCGTAGTAGGAAATATTACTATCTTCTTTTTCTATGGTGTATTTTAAAAACCTTTCTGCTTTAATCTTATCGCCAAAGAAATCATACATCATAGCAATGTTATAATCAATTCGTGCATTTTCAGGCTGTGCAGCAGAAGCTTTTAATAAATAATCTAACGACTCTTCATAACGAGTGAGTTCAGAAAGAAGAAGTCCGTAAGAAAACAATACACCTCCATCATTGGGATTATTTTCCAGATAGCTTTTAAATAGCAGTTCTGCCTTTTCCGGCTTACCGGTGGCATTATACAAATATGCAAGATTTATCTTAATTTCATGGATCTCACTATCCTGCTTTAAAGCTGAAATATAAAATTTCTCAGCATTTTCGAAATCATTTGTATGATAGTAATAATTTGCCAAATTAAATTTTCCAACAGGAAAATCAGCATTATATTCCAAATACTGTACATATTCATTTGTTACTTGTTGTAGAACGTTATGATATTTTTCAGGAATTTGATTAGAGTTTACACTCATTAACTTTATTGCACATTCAATACGTATTGCTTTAATTTCGTCGTATAAAAGCAGCAATAGATTTTGAAGGGAATTTTCAGTATTCAACATCAGGCTTCTGGTTGCAGAATATCGAATTTGTGGATTTAGGTTTAATATCATTTCTAAGAGTATAGTCTTGCTGCTGTCTTGATACATTCGCCCGAGATATTCAAGAGCTGTGCTTCTCACTATTTCAGGATATAAATCATCGTAAACAATATTTTTTAAACGTAAAAACCCTTGAGAATCCCCATCTCTCGCAAGTGCAAAAGCTTCGCCATACTGAAAATGGCGACTTTTACCATACCATTGCTCAATATAATCTTGTGCCCATTTATTGCTTTCATCCTTATGGCATTGGTTACAAGCATTTGGAGTACCTAACTTCTCAGACAAATCAGGCCGCGGTATTCTAAAGCTATGGTCGTTTCGGTAATCTACACCCATAAAATACTGAGCATGCATATGGCAATTAATGCATCTTGCACCTTCGCCTACTTCAAACTTCACTCCTGCCTCTGATATTACAGCTTCTCCCTCCTCACCGGCAAATTTATGAAAATGGTGTTCCCTGGTATCATATTTATCTGCTATGTGGCATTGCAAACAAAGCCTGTTATCTTCGAACAAGCGATTACCACTATGTACCTCATGACAATCGTTGCATTGTACATCGTGCATGTACATTTTGCTTTGTGTAAACGATCCATACACATAGTCTTCTTCCAGAATTTGTCCATCGATATGATAATTAGGTTCTGTTGGTAGATTAGGAATCATATGATCAAAGATGGATTTGCTTTTTAGGTTATAATCTGAGATTGCAGCTCTACGGGTATGACATCGGGCACATTGGTCTACATATTGCTTATTATCAATATTACTTGTTTTTACAACTAATCCAAAATTATCAAAGCCACTTCTTGAATATTCTGGTAGATTAGCCCACTCAATATGTTTTGATGACGGGCCATGACAAGCCTCACAACTCACATCAATTTCAGACCATGTAGTATTGTATGAATCGGTATTAAGATCATATCCTTTTACAAGATTCGTAGAGTGGCAATCGGCACACATACTATTCCAGTTTTGACTTTGATTGGTCCAGTGCAGCCAATTATTATGGTCAACAATTTCATTTTGATAAACAGAATCGGCCATATGATACCAACTGCTATCCAGAGTGTTCCATGTAAGTGCCAGTACTTGTACTCTTCCTTTTTCAAATTCAACCATATACTGTTGCAATGGCGTAAATCCAAAAGTATATTTCACTTCAAACTCCTGCATTTCGCCATTTTCGCCATCGGTATAAACAAAAAATTTCTCGTCTCTTTTATAAAATTTGTGCGTTTTTCCTTTAGCTGTAAATTCTATATTATTAAAATCACCCAATACGGTTGAGTCGTTTGCATAATCCATGGCCAAATCATGATGTGAGCCTTTCCATTGTTCATATTCAATAGCATGACATTCAATGCAAGCTTCTTTTCCTACAAACCTTTCCTCAATTATATCTGCATTTAATTTTTTTGCGCTAATTACTCTTACTTTAATTAAATAAGCAGGTATAAGTAAAATAATTACAACAATTATTATCAGATTTATATTTTCAATTTTCTTTCTATTTCTCATTAAATATAAGTTAACTGGGAAGGTTTGAATATATTTCTTTGAATAGGATGCTCGTTGTCAACTAAAATTTCACCTTTTTCAATTGTAATTGGAAAAATATCGAGAGCCCTTGTGGCTGGCGGAGATAAAACTTCGCCATATTTATTGAATTTTGATGAATGACATGGACACATAAATCCTTGATTCTTGCTATCAAATTGAACCATACAACCTAAATGGGTGCACTTAATTGAAATAGCCAAAAACCCACCATCACTATACTTAAATAAATAGAATAAGCCACTACCAAAAGGGTATATCTTATCATTTTCGAATGAACTTACTTTTCCTGCATTAAAAAGGTTTTTGTTCATTAAGTTTGGTCTTTTTTTCCCTACTAATCCATATAACACATAAATTATCTCAAAGCTTACTACTGCAGCTATTAATCCTTTTATAAATTTACGCCTTGTAACTCTATTTTTTTTTGATTCTTGTGTCATTCTCTTTAATTTCTAAAAAATTAGATTCATTCCTTCTCCCCTAAACCATACACCAACAGCCATCATAACAATATACGATGTTATAATAATAGTTACCAACGACATTACAGTTTCAACAAAACCTGTATTTTTAACTTTATACCAATAATACAGGAAGCCTGCAGTTGGAATTAAAAATATTAATACTGGAAATAATCCCGTACTAATTAACAATGGCAATTTAGGAACCCACGAACTAAAATCAATTATATACTCTGAGATTAGAATTACAATTAATGTAAATATAAAAGAGAACAATACTGAAATTATAGTTAAAGATTTTCCGATTTTAGAATTGAACCATACTCCTATATTTACTTTAGAATACTTAAAATAGGGTAGATAAAAAAACAGGCTTAGCATTGCAACGGGAATTACAAATACGGCAAAAACAGGATGTATATGCAACAATAATTCCTGAACTCCCATAAAGTACCATGGAGCTTTGCTTGGATTAGGGCTTATTGTTATACTTGCTTTATCGAGCAAAGGAGCATCAATAAAAATACTCAACAGAAATATTGCAGCTAATACTATTAAGGCAAGCATAATTTCTTTTACCACCAGGTTAGGAAATACACTAACCATCTCTTTCTCGGTAGATTCAGAAACTATTACACCTTTTGCTTTACGTACTAACCAAAAGTGCATACTCATAAAGAATACAAAAAATAAAGGTAACACTCCGGTATGCAGGTTATAAAAATTTAATAAAGTTACTCCATTCACCATGTCACCTCCACGAAACATATTGGCTAATAAATCCCCCATTATAGGAATATATTCTAACATATTAGTCATTATGGTTACAGCCCAATAAGCAAGTTGATCCCAAGGAAGTAAATAACCTGTAAAGTTTGAAAACAATACGAGGAACATTAATAATAAACCATAAATCCAGTTTTTGCTTCGTTCAAAATACAATGATTGAGAATAATAAGTCCTGATTAAATGCAAAAACGAAGTAACCACCATTATAGTAGCTGAGAAATGATGAATATTTCTCAATAGTCTTCCAAAAAGTATTTTCTCCTGAAGAAAAATAATGGAATCGTAAGCGCTTTCAGGTGTAGGAACATAAGTAAACCGAAGCAAAATTCCACTTATAGCTAATAACACAAATAGGAGAGCACTAATACCACCCAATCCGAATGTCTTTGTAAATTTAATTGCTTCCGCATCAATTTTATTCGGATGTATGTGAAGTAAAAATCTTTCTATGGCTGTGGGTTTACGTTCTTTATTTATCATTAAAAAGAAAATTTTCCACTAAAATAACAAAAATACAATTGATTTATGTTGAAAAAGACGATAAAGACCGAAACACAGATTCAAGACGATTGGAAACCAGAATCAGAAAAGGAAGGACACAAAAGAACCACAAAAAAACAATGTTCTAAACTGATAATTTTTAGACATATAGAATTATTATCGGCTCTAGTTTAATATAGCGTTGAAAACTGTATAATATTTTGGGCTAAAGCCCTGTAAGCAGCGCATCACTGACCCCAGGCTTAAGCCTGGGGTTATGGAATTCTTATTAATATTGAGCTTTAGCCCGATATTTTTACACGCTATATTAAACTAGAGCCTTATTATCTTAAATAGAACTCAGTTTAATACTATTTTATTAAAAACACCATTCAAATTATTAAAAGCAAATTCGGTCTTTTATGAAAGCTTATTCCAAACCGTATATTTATAATATGCAAATCCCGATAACCCAATTAAAGACATTATACTTATATAAACAAAAACAGGCATAGGAACAGAATCACCTCCAGCATAACTGTGTAATCCGGATAAGTAATAATTAACACCAAAATAAGTCATTAATACAGAAAAGAATGCGAACAATGACATTACATTAAATGCGAACTTTGATTTAAGAGAATTTATCATTCTTGAATGAATAACAAAACTATAAACGATAATTGTTATTAACGACCATGTTTCTTTTGGATCCCAACCCCAGTATCTACCCCAGGATTCGTTAGCCCAAATTGCTCCTAAGAATGTGCCTATTGTTAAGAAATATAAACCTAAAGTCAATGTTTTATAATTAATAACAGTCAAATCATCTATCGTATCAGAAATACGCTGACTATTTTTCTTATTTTGTAAAGCATATAAAATAAGTGTAATGATTCCTAAAATAGCTCCAAGACCTAAAAAGCCATAGCTGCCAGTAATAACAGATACATGAAGTGTTAACCAATAGGATTGTAAAACGGGTACTAAATTTGTAATTTGAGGATCCATGAAGCTCAGATTAGCTACCAAAAGTGTTAATGAAGCTAACACAGCAGTTGCTGATAAAACGAGTCTGGATTTTTTACTAAAAATAAAGCCGGCTAGAATGGTTACCCATGAAATAAATATCATTGATTCATAACCATTACTCATAGGTGCATGCCCTGATATATACCAACGAATTATTAATCCCACAGTATGAAAAACAAAAGCAATTCCAATTCCATAACTTAATATTTTCATTAAGCTCTTCATATTATTTTTACCACTAATAATTTGTACAATAAAAATGATTAAGATGAGAACGCCTAATAGTGAATAAGTGGGAAATAATTTTTTGAAGATATTAAACTTGTAATAGAAAATTTCAGCGTTTATTTTTAAAGAATTTGGTAAATCATATTTAGCATTTATTTGTTGATAATTAATAATTGAGCTTAGATATTCGCTATTTTCTTCTTTTGAAGCCGAAAAAAGACTTTCTGCATATAATCCGAGAATACCTTTTAAATACAATGAATCTTCATCTGATTTTCCATATTTATATGCTTCAAATGGTGTTTCCCAAGAACCAGATGAATTATTTACAGGAAATATTCGCATTATATCACCTGAATAAATCATATAAATAATGTTTAATCTTTCATCCAGTTTGATTACCTCCTTGTCATATTTATTTCTTTGACCCGGTGGTTTTGAGTATACTTTCTGGATAATACGATTTAACTTATAAGCATTTTTATTTTTATCAACAATATCTGAAAAGGATGCGTAATTACTACGAATTCCTAATGTTTTTTGAAGTTCTTTATTCGAAACTTTAATAAATGGTTCGTCTTTCCAATTTTCAAAATCAAATAAAATCCCCATAAATACTTGCATCGGGTTATAAGTATTATATTCTGTATCGCGTGATACTTTTCTCAAAATATCATTACTCATAGTATATAATGGCTCAGTTCTTCCTGATTGATCCTGAATTAATATTTTGCCAAATTCAAAAGCATGAGATTTGTCAACAACTAATTTTTCAGAATTAGCATTAACATTAGAGAAACTTGATAAAATAAGGAGTAATAATATTGTTGTTGATTTTACAGTTCTGTTAAAGAAATTCTTATTTACAGTTCTGAATAAAGTATGTTTACCCGTCATAGCTAATATTAGAGAAATAATTAAAATAAAATAGCCTATATATGTAACAGACATACCTGCCAAATCATAATTTACTGATAAAATAGTTCCTTGCTCATCCTGATCATAAGATGACTGATAAAAACGATAAGCTTTATATTTTAAAACATTGTTCATGTAAATTAAAAATGGTTTCTCGTAGTTTTCTTTATTATCGATCAATATTACATCACTTTTAAATGATGAAGGGCTGTTTGAACCCGGATATCTTTCAATAGTAAAATCAGTTAATTTAATACTGAATGGGATTTTAAAAAGTCTTCTGCCAACTCTAACCTTTATAATATGATTACCATTTTTTAAAACAGCATCATCGTGATTTCCTCCTAACCAAGCAAATAAAATTTCAGTTTTATTTCCATAAGCCAGTTCAAACTTTATAGCAGATTCGTTAGTATTCTGAACATTCTTGTTAACGGTTACAACATGAGTAATTCCTTTAGGGCTTTGCTCATGCACAATTATTCGATAATCATCAATTACATAAATCTGCATTGGTTTAAATTCTAATTTAACACCTTCCTCATGAGAAGTAGTCATTCGGGTCATCATATTACTTTCACGAACTTCTTTTTTTGTTTTTATATAAAAGATTTCTTCTTCAAAACTAATATCTACATCCAATGAATCTTTATCTGTATTAAAGCCAACGAGAAATCCATTTAAGTCATAAAGGTCTCCTTTTTTAATGAAGAGAGTTTCTCTAAACATCATTCCTTTAGTGATAAGAACAGATAAAATTGGTTCTCCCGCAGGGTGATCTATAATTGTTTCTGCAGCATTATATAAGAAGAGATCATAGTTAAGACTATAATTTATTCCGTTAACCGTAACATCTTTTTGATACTTCTTTTTATATCCGACTGGCGAAATATATTCTTTATCATCATAGAATATTTGATTGCCATCTAAGTCCGTAATTTCAAACTGAATATAATTTTTAGCGCTGAAACAAAGATTTTGAGTTTCTCCTTCTCTTATATGAATGTTTCCTTCATAACCAATATATCTGGTTATTCCTGCACCAATAATTATAATTATAAAAGCGGAATGAAAAAGAAAAACGGCAATTTTCTTCTTTTTATATAATTTATTTTTAAATATCTGTCCTAACAAATTGATTGTTAATAGAAAGAATATTATTTCAAACCATTTGGTATTATAAACTATGCTTCTTGCCACCGGTGCACCATAATCATTCTCTAAAAATGTAGCGACCGCCATCGATACAATAAGAACGAAAAACAGAACACCCATAAACCATGCTGAATAGAGAAAACCAAATGACTTTTTCATATATATATTTTTAAGACTTAATGTTGATATTATTCCTTTTTAGAAATTCCTTCCAGCATTTCTTTACCAACATTTTAAAGAATTAAAACAATTTACATCTAAGATACAATTTTAGCTAAATTCTGTGAATATTTTAAGCGTTATTTTCTTTTTTGTAGTTGTTTATAAATTGATTCTTCAAGTTGCAAAAAGCAAAAAAGTAAATAGGTATTTGATTTACAATATAATTTGCAATTACCTCTTAATTGGTGAGATTTTTGCAGTGTAATTTTATTACAAAACACAATGTGAAAACTACTTGAAAAATGTTCCTCATTACTAGGAAAACAAATTTTTGTTTGATAGTTTAGCATTAATAATTTGTTTGTGTTTAGATTATTTTATTAGTGTAAGTTATATTGGTACTGAAATCTATCTTTGTTTTTTTGTGAACAATTTGCAATAATATAAGTTTAATAAGTAAAAGGAGGTCGTAATAAAAAAACTAATAAAAAGTATACTTGTACTATTAATATTAGCTCAAGCTACGTTTGCTCAAGACATTACTACTGTAGAAGCCAAAGATTCGGATATCAGTGATAATCTTGATTTAGAAGCTATTGCTTCTTTATTTGGGGAATGTGAAAATCTGGAAGATTTTGAGAAAAGATTAAATGACCCTGAAACTCAAATATCTAATTTAGATTTAAATGAAGATGGAGAAGTGGATTATCTAAGAGTAGTAGAAAACTCAAAAGATGAAACTTTTTTGATTACCATTCAGTCAGTATTAGGTGATGACCTTTATCAGGATGTTGCGACGATAGATGTTGAAAAAGATGATAAAGGTGAAACTCAGGTTCAGGTTGTTGGCGATGTGTATATGTATGGTCCTGATTATATAATTGAACCTGTTTATGTTCATCCTCCAGTGATTTTTGTTTATTTCTGGAGTCCCTTTTATAATCCATGGCATTCACCATATTATTGGGGGTATTATCCTCCTTACTATAGTCCATGGCATCCTTTCCCTCCACATGTATATCGTAGGAATGTTAGTGTTCATATAAGTGTAAATAATACTTATCGCCATACAACAGTACGAAGAAGTCATACTTCTGTAACAATACATAACTCAACAAGGCGTAACGATTACGGGAAAAAGAATCCTAATAAGTCATTTAACACAAGGAATGCCGGTGTAAATAACAGGCAAGATTTAAACAGACAAAGGGGCACAACTAATACTCGTAATTCAAACACTACGAATACTCGCAATGTAAAATCAAATAATACAAAACAATCAACAGGCACAAGACAATCAACAGGTAAACCAGTTCAAAGTGATTGGAAACCCTCTTCAAATCAAAATAAAGGAAATACCCAGGTAAAAAGTACCAGGGGTTCTGTTTCTTCAGGAAATTCAAACACAAATACAAAACAAAGCAGACCAGCTAATAGCTCAAATAATAAGAGCACCAGACCGTCGAACACTCAAAAGTCGAACAACAATAAATCAAGCTCAAATAAAACAAATACAAGAGAATCACGAAACCAAGGATCAAATAGTAAAGGAACTAATACTAGTAGATCAGGCAAGTCTCAAGGGAAAAGAAAAAAGAGATAATGATGTTAAAAGAGGCTAAATATTCTTGAGATAAACACTATTTTTATTTATTAAATTCAATATCTGGTATTACGAAAACATTCTAACAACAAACGGCCATGAAACTATATTATAAAATTGTTGTAGCACTTCCTATTATTTTTTCCCAGTTAATTGCTTTGATTTTTATAGGAATTGGAATTTATTATTCGAGCAAAGGGGCTCTGGGCGTATTTTCTGGTGAAGTGGGTACTGCGTCTTATCCAGGTTTAAAACTGTTGCACGCATTAGATATGTTTCTTTTTGGCTTTCTCTTTATTGTCTTTTCATTGGGATTTTCCCAACTTTTTCTTCCGGAATCTAAGCTTTCAAATGCACTGGAAGGTATAACACCGAATTGGTTACAAGTAGAAAACTTTACAGAATTAAAACTGATTCTTTGGGAAACATTACTTACAACTCTGGTAGTAATGTTTGTGGAACAAATCTTTAAAAACGAAGGACATTACAACTGGCAAATGGCATTGATTCCGGTTTCTATTTTTCTCATCTCGCTCAGTATCTTTTTTATCAGAAAAGGAGAGACAAAAATCTAAAATCCAAAATAACATTTATTGCTTTAGAACCTTGAACCCAGGGGAGATTACTATTTAAATTATTGCCAACGGTTCGCCGTGGGTAAACTGAAGCCGGGATTTTCACCCTGTTTCATTATCCGTTAATAAAGTTTAAAAATAACAAAAAATGTCAAAATACCACCAAAACCCGGTTTTAGTTTGACCTGCTGTTACCCACTGTATAAAAAATTAGTCAATATAAGTTTCCTGAAGTTTCAGTTTAACTACTTCAATTTCTTTTTCAGTTAAATTATCAAGTGTCTTTATAATTCTTTGCTTATCAATTGTTCTAATTTGGTCAAGTACAATCCAACCTTTTTTACTATTATGTTTCACAGGAACTCTGGTTGGATATTTCTTTGATTTACCTGTCATTGGTACAATTACAACAGTATTAAGATACTTATTCATCTCGTTAGGAGAAATTATCACACATGGACGAGTTTTCTTAATCTCACTCCCAACTGTCGGGTCAAGATTAACTAATGCAATTTCATACTGATTTATTGCCATTCTTCAAAATTTTCGTCTTCAAAAACATCATTCATTAATGGCTTATCATCACCACTCTCATGCATTTTCTTAAAAGCTTTCTCCCAACCTTTTCTTGGTTCTACTTTTGGTTTCAAAATGATATAACCTTTCTCAAGTATTAACTCAACTTTATCTTTTATGTTATACTTTTCAAGCAGAGTTTTGCTCAATCTTATACCTTTTGAATTACCTATTGGAATAATTGAAATATCCATAACTTTTACTTTTAAATTGTAATTACAAAGTTAATACATTTTTTCAACCTAATTAAGTGATTTCCGATTTTTTATATTGTGGGTAATGAGATCGTAAACGCAGTTCCCCTTTGAGAAAGAAGAGATGAAAGTCCGCTTTAGCGGAATGGCACTATAACGGATTGCAGGCTTGAAGCCGTGCGGGTTTTCCGCCCTGTTTCATTATCATCCGTTAATAAAGTTTAAAAATAACAAAAAATGTCAAAACTGTATCGTAATACCTGCCATAGGCCCGTTAGCCTTACAATCTATGTAAATTGATCTATCTTTTTATTTTCACTTTAATTTATTTATATTAATTCTATCTGACCGAAAAATATTTTATATTTGTATATAGATTAAATGATTTTTTTGATAAAAAAAGGTTTTGTAATAGATTCCTATATTAAAGTTTTCAGAAATTTACTAATAAGAATTACTAATTGATCCCGAGAAATAAATATTTAATTATGTTACTAAATCTTAACATTATGAAAAATAGAATTATTTTGATCATGATCGCCATGTTATTTTTATGGTCTTGCGCTACCACTATGAATTACACCTGGGTTAAAGAAAACTATCAGGGAAAACATTTTGAGAATATCTTAGTAATATGTATTTCTAAAAACCTGGAAGCCCGTTCCACTTTTGAAAACACGATTGTCGAAATGCTTAAAGAAGAAGGCATCACTGCCAGCAATAGCTTAACACTTTTTCCTCCTATTAAATATATGACAGAACTAACTGAAGAGCAAATTGAATCAAGGATTAAATCCGGTAATTACGATGCAGTTTTAGTTTCCTCACTGGTCGATATTAATACCCAGGAGATTTATGTGAGTGGAACAAATACCTATTATCCTGTGCATTACCGATACCGCAGGCATATTTACTCAAGTTATAGTTATACCTACACTCCGGATTATTATCGCACACAACAGTCTTATGTGCTGGAAACACGGTTATTTGACATTTCTGCTTCTACAAAAGAAGATGCTATAGTATGGTCAGGTCAATCTTCAATCACCGATCCAACTTCATACGAATCAGCATCTAAACAGTATGCAAAAACACTGGTAAAAACTCTTTTAGAATCTCAAATTATTAAATAAATAAAGGGAAAAACAGAAGAATTAGATGAAGAAAAAATGTAGGTTTATAATGGAATAATAATAAGGTAACTAATCAGTGCCTAAAGTTACAGTTTTAATAGATATTTGGTGCTAAACATTAAAAAAGATAAGAGGAAATCAAAATAATGCTTAATAAAGGCTCTATGTCGAATAAGGTAGGTAATACTTATTTCGACATTAACTATTGATGTTATTTAGAAAAAACACTCAATAAACAACACTCAATAATCAATAAAAAAGTTAAAAGAAAGTCGAATACGCAGAAATAATGAAAATTGAATATTGAATGTTGAATATTTAATTTCTATAATGAGTTGGCATTTAACAACCGCCAACTACAAACAATTGATTAGCAACATAATAAGTT
>DAOWML010000082.1 GCA_030643125.1 Bacteroidales bacterium | reverse complement strand
TGTAATTTACCTTTTAATAATCGTCTTTTAATCGGTGCAACTTTATCGGTAAACAATATTCCTTCAGTATGATCGTGCTCATGCTGAATCACTCTTGCAGCTATTCCATCAAACCATTCATCATAAAAGTTGAAATTCTCATCGTAATATCCCATTCTTATTTTAGAAGGACGAACTACATCTTCTCTTATATGTGGGATACTCAAACACCCCTCATTAAATGGTAAATTATCACCTTCTCTTTCTGTAATCTTGGCATTTATAAAAACTTTTTTAAAATCTTTTAACTTAGGTTCGTCTTCTTCCATTGGCGCACAATCGATAACAAATAAACGAATAGATTTACCAACCTGCGGTGCGGCCAATCCAAGACCATCAGACTGATACATAGTCTCCCACATATCGCTTATAAACTTTCCCAGTTCCGAATAGTCTTTATCAATTTCCTGTGCTACCTTTCTTAATACCGGCGAACCATATATAACAATAGGATAAATCATTTTAATATTTTGTTCTTTGTTCTAAATACGATTGTAAAATTATTGTAGCACTAATGGTATCCACCAATGCCTTATTCTGTCTGGCCTTCTTTTTTAATCCTGCATCTATCATTGTCTGATGCGCAATTTTTGATGTAAATCGTTCATCAACCAATTTCACCATCATATCAGGATAAGTTTTTGTCAGTTTTTTCAAAAATGGATTAATAAATCTAACAGCTTCTGATGCCTGATTGTTCATTTGTTTTGGGTATCCTACTACAATACACTCTACATCTTCTTTTTCAAGATATTCAGCTATAAAATTCCAAATATCTTTTGAATGAATTGTAGTTAATGCATTAGCTATTATCTGAAGCGGATCTGTAACAGCCAGTCCAACCCTTTTTCTTCCATAATCAATAGCTAAAATTCTGCTCAAAACATTATACGTTTTAATATAGCATGCAAAGTTAAATATTTTGTGATATTAAAATCACAAAAAAATACATTTAAACATTAGTTTTATTATTTCAGCTATTTTATTAACTTGCTATTTTAGTTTTAAATTCTAAATATCAGGTAAACACATCTGAATATTAACTTATTTTTATTAAACTGTTATGGGTAAAGAAATTAAATTTAGTTTAGTATATCGGGATATGTGGCAATCATCCGGTAAGTATGTTCCAAGAGTTGATCAGTTAAAAAAAATTGCTCCGGTAATTATTGACATGGGTTGTTTTTCGAGAATAGAAACAAACGGTGGAGCTTTTGAGCAAGTTAATTTATTATATGGCGAAAATCCGAATAAAGCAATAAGAGAATGGACTAAACCATTTAATGAAGTTGGTATTGAGACTCACATGCTCGAAAGAGCACTGAATGGGATAAGGATGTTTCCAGTACCTGCCGATGTGCGCAGATTAATGTTTAAAGTAAAAAAAGCACAAGGAGTTGATATTGCCCGTTCGTTTTGTGGTTTAAATGATCACCGAAACCTGGAACTTTCAATAAAATATGCAAAGGATGCAGGAATGATTTCACAAGCTACTTTAAGTATAACACATTCCGATATACATACCATTGAATACTTTATGGGTGTTGTGGATAAAGTAGTTGAGTACGGTACTGATGAAATTTGTTTGAAAGATATGGCCGGTGTTGGCCGTCCTGTTACGCTTGGGAAACTAGTAAGTGAGATTAAGAAAAAATATCCACAGATATTAGTACAATATCATGGTCACTCCGGGCCAGGATTTTCTGTTGCATCCATGTTAGAAGTTGCAAAAGCTGGAGTTGATTATATAGATGTTGCAATGGAGCCCTTATCTTGGGGTATGGTTCATCCTGATGTAATTACTATTCAAGCAATGCTTAAAGATGCCGGATTTATAGTTCCTGAAATAAACATGAAAGCTTATATGAAAGCAAGAGCTTTAAATCAGGAATTTATGGATGATTTTTTAGGGTATTTTATAAATCCTAAAAATAGATATATGTCATCTTTACTTGTACAAGCTGGATTACCCGGAGGAATGATGGGGAGCATGATGGCAGATCTAAAAGAAGTACATCAGGGATTAAACCAAACACTTGAAGCACAAGGAAAAGAAAAATTAACAGAAGATGATTTACTGGTTAAATTATTTGATGAAGTAATTGAGATTTGGCCAAAGCTGGGAAATCCACCTCTCGTAACACCGTTTAGTCAGTATGTAAAAAATATTGCCTTACTTAATGTAATGCAGGAAATACAAGGTAAAGATAAATTTGCAATAATTGACAATAATGCCTGGGATATGATTATTGGTAAAGCCGGTAAGTTACCCGGAAAACTGAATCCAAAAATTATTGAAATTGCAAATAATCTTGGGAAAGAATTCTATACAGGAGTACCACAAGATAACTATCCGGACGAACTTGATAAATATAGAAAAGAAATGGAAGAAAATGGATGGGAATTAGGAGATGATGATGAAGAATTATTTGAATTTGCAATGCACGAGCGTCAATATCGTGATTTTAAATCCGGTTTAGCTAAAAAAAGATTTAACGATGAAATTCAAAAATTAAGAGAAGAAGCTAAAAAACCTGCAGTAGGTGCTGAACATGTTAAAGCTGACCCTAATAAAAAAGATATTTTTTCACCTTACATGGGAAGGATTTTTTATAATCTTAATTACTTTATTGAGGAACAGGCTGTTGAACTGGGCAATCAGGTAAAAAAAGGACAGCGAATATGCTATATTGAAACCAATTATACATACGATGAAATAATCTCAGAATACGATGGTGAAGTTGATGAAATATTCTTTAAACACGGAGATATGGTTTCAAAAGGTGATGTAATTGTGAGGTTGAAATAAAAAGAGTAGCTAAAGCTACCCTTTTTAAAATACTATATCACAGGATATTTTTTTAATAGTTTATCGGAATTATTTAAGAGAATATCAACATATTGAGCACGCAGGTAAATAAAAGGATCTTTGCAGTTCTTTCGTGAAAGTTTCCCCCTGAAATCATCTAAAGTTTTATAACCCTTTTTATCCATCCACTCTTCCATTTGTTCCAGAATTTTAGCTATTTGTCCAATTTTGTTTTTATATAAAGTGCTTACCACTTGTACGGCATTAGCTCCTGCAAGCAACATTTTTATTGCGTCTTCACCATCGAAAATTCCGGATGAGCTACAAATATCTGCTTTTATATTTCCATATAATAAACCTGCATATCTTAAAGGTAATCGATGATCCCCTTTATGACTAAGGTTAAATGGAAATAATGGCTTTTCCGCATTAATATCAATTTCAGGTTCGAACATTCTATTAAATAAAATAAAACTATCTACTCCAGTATTATCAATCTCAGAAATGAAATTAAGAAGGCTGCTATAAAATGAACTTAATTTTACTCCAACAGGAATTTTTACAGCTTTTTTTACTGCCTTTATAATATCAATTTTACGTTTTTCGTGACTTTGTCCGGTATCTTCAAATTTCTTTGGCAACTTATATAAATTAATTTCTAAACCATCAACACCGGTTTCTTCTATCAATTTTGCA
Source organism: Bacteroidales bacterium (assembly GCA_030643125.1). Classification (GTDB taxonomy): domain Bacteria; phylum Bacteroidota; class Bacteroidia; order Bacteroidales; family UBA12077; genus UBA12077. The sequence goes on along the minus strand of DAOWML010000082.1, from coordinate 4,712 downwards.
TATTCAACCCAAGTTTCTTCATGAATAGCATTTATACTTGCAATAAGAGGAACAGTCGTGTTTTCCTTAATCTTTTTAAGTTGTGTTAAAAAGTCTCTAGGTCCGGCATGTTGCATTTCCGGATACAATTTGATCATTTCTGCATGACGGTCATTATAGGCAATTAAATCTTCATCAAAATCAGCTGATTCAAAATTAACTTGTTCTTCAAAAAGAGATTTATAAACAATTGCTCCAACACCAGCTTCTTCCATTGCTTTAATATTTCTAATATCTAAAGCAAGGTTCGAAGAACCGGCAATAATGGGATTCTTTAGTTTTAGTCCCATATAGGTTGTACTTAAGTCTGCCATACGATTTTGGGTTTTAGTTTAATTTGTAATACTTTATTGTGTATAACAAAATTTTGAATTTTTAGTTCAATTATTGTTTAATAATTCTTCATTTTACTTAAATAAAAATTAAATACACCACAATACAAACTTTTGCACAAAAAAAAGCAGGATAAATCCTGCTTTTCTATCAAAGTTATATAATCTTAATTAGAAGCTAACCTTTTATAATTATTGTATCTCCATTTTGCGTCTTCCTCTGCTTGTTTAAACAAATTGTCTGCAACTTCAGGAAATGATTTCTTTAATGAAGTATAACGAACTTCACCCTTAAGAAATTCCTGAAACTTGTTCCAGTCCGGTTCTTTAGAATCAAGTTGAAAAGGATTTTTACCTTCTGCCTCCAATAATGGATTATATCGGTAATTATGCCAATAACCAGCTTCAACAGCTAATTTTGTTTCTAGTTGAGTTTTACCCATTCCTAATCTTAATCCATGGTTAATACATGGAGAATAAGCTATAATTAACGATGGTCCGGGATAAGCTTCAGCTTCTTTAAGTGCTTTAAAATATTGATTTTGGCTGGCACCCATAGCAACTTGCGCAACATAAACATGTCCGTAAGACATTGCCATGATTCCAAGATCCTTTTTACGTAATCTCATTCCGGCAGCTGCAAATTTAGCAACAGCACCAACCGGAGTAGCTTTAGACGCCTGACCTCCTGTATTAGAATATACTTCTGTATCAAGTACAAGAACGTTTACATCCTCACCGGTAGCCAATACATGATCTAATCCTCCGTATCCAATATCATAAGCCCAACCATCACCACCAAATATCCAGGCAGATTTCTTAATAAGATATTGTTCTAATGATAAGATCTCTTTTGCTATTTGATTATTTTCTTTCTTACAAACTTTAACAACTTTTGCGGATGCTATTTTTGAGCCTTCAGCATCGTACATCTTCTCAATCCATTCTTTAAATGCAGCTTGAGTATCAGCAGAAACCTCATTCATCGAAGCATTCATTTTTTCAGCAATTCTAGTACGAAGTTTTTCAATACCTATATGCATTCCTAATCCATATTCAGCATTGTCTTCGAATAATGAATTAGCCCATGCAGGACCTTTCCCTTCACTATTTGTACAATACGGAGTAGAAGGAGCAGAACCACCATAAATTGATGAACATCCTGTTGCATTAGCTACCATCATTCGATCACCAAATAATTGTGTAATCGCTTTAATGTATGGCGTTTCACCGCAACCGGCACATGCACCACTAAACTCAAATAATGGCTGAGCAAACTGGCTATTCTTAACACTCTTCTCTTTTGGAAGAACAGTATCTTTATAACCAACCTTGTTATGCATATAATCCCAACGTTCAGCCTCAACCATTTGTGAATCAAGAGGCTTCATCACTAAAGCTTTTTCTTTAGATGGACAAACATCAGCACAATTACCACAACCTGTACAATCAAGAGGACTAATCTGAATTTTGAATTTATATTCTTTAGTACCACCAGTTCCCTGAATTGCTTCGGTTCCCTTAGGTGCATTCTCCAATTCTTCATCAGTTAATAAGAATGGTCTTATTGCTGCATGAGGACAAACATAAGCACACTGGTTACACTGAATACAATTATCAGCGATCCATTCAGGAACAGTTACAGCAACACCACGTTTTTCATAAGCAGTTGTACCTGCAGGGAAAGTTCCGTCTTCTCTTCCAACAAATGCACTTACAGGAAGATCATCTCCCTTTTGAGCATTAATTGGTTCAGCAATATTCTTTATAAAATCAGGAATATTTCTATCGTCTGTTTTTGCTTTAATTTCAATGTTTTTCCATTCAGCAGGAATAATAACTTCTTCAGCATCACCTCCACGCTCAACAGCAGCTTTATTCATATTTACAATATCTTCACCTTTTTTGCCAAAGGTTTTAACAATTGCTTTCTTCATTTCTTCAACTGCACTATCGTAAGGAATTACATTTGAAATTTTAAAGAAAGCAGATTGCATAATAGTATTTGTTCTGTTACCCAGACCAATTTCTTCAGCAATTTTTGTTGCATTTATTATGTAACATTTAATCTCTTTTTCTGCTAAAGTTTTCTTCATTTCATCAGGGAAATGATTTTTAGTTTCTTCAGCACTCCAGGTACTATTTAATAAAAAAGTACCACCTTGTTTAATTCCTTTTAACATATCATATTTATTAAGATATGCAGGAACATGACATGCAACAAAGTCAGGAGTACCAACTAAATATGGTGAACGAATCGGGCTATCGCCAAAACGTAAATGTGAAACAGTAATACCACCTGATTTTTTTGAATCGTAAGCAAAGTATGCCTGAGCATATTTATCAGTTGAATCACCGATGATTTTTATTGAGTTTTTATTTGCTCCCACTGTTCCGTCAGAACCTAAACCATAAAATTTACCTTCGAAAGTACCTTTAGGCACTACACTAATTTCAGGTAACAATGGTAAAGAGGTAAATTTAACATCATCTACAATACCTAATGTAAAATGATTTTTTGGTTCCGGTAAATTCAAATTATCATACACAGAAATAATTTGAGCAGGAGTAGTATCTTTTGAACTTAATCCATAACGTCCACCAACAACTATTGGAGCATTTTCTTTTCCATAGAATAATTCTCTGATATCAAGATATAGAGGTTCTCCGTTTGCTCCAGGTTCTTTTGTTCTGTCTAAAACAATAATACGTTTTACTGATTTAGGAAGAACTTTTCTGAAATATTTTTCTGAAAATGGTCTGTATAAGTGAACAGTAATTAAGCCAACTTTTTCTCCTTGTGCTAATTTGTAATCAATTACTTCTTTGATTGTTGAAGTAACAGATCCCATAGCAACAATAATATTTTCAGCATTTTCTGAACCATAGTATGTAAACGGGTGGTATTCACGGCCGGTAAGTTTGGTTATTTCCTGCATATATTCTTCAACCATATCAGGAATTGGATCGTAAAATTTATTTATAGCCTCGCGAGTCTGGAAATAAATATCAGGATTTTGTGCTGTACCGCGAGTTACAGGATGCTCAGGATTTAATGCATTATCTCTGAATTTTTGTAGAGCATCATAATCTATAAATTTAGATAAATCTTCATTCTCAAAATATTCTACTTTTTGAATTTCGTGAGAAGTTCTGAAACCATCGAAGAAATGAAGAAATGGAATTCTTGATTTGATAGATGCAAGGTGAGCAATACCGGCAATATCCATTATTTCCTGAACACTACCTGTTGCTAACAAAGCAAATCCTGTATTACGAACAGACATTACATCACTATGATCACCAAAAATTGAAAGGGCCTGAGCTGCTAAACTTCTTGCGCTCACATGAAATACTCCCGGCAATAACTCACCGGAAATTTTATACATATTAGGAATCATTAATAATAAACCCTGGGATGCAGTAAAAGTAGAAGTTAATGCACCAGCTTGTAATGATCCATGTAAAGCACCTGAAGCACCACCTTCTGACTGCATTTCAACAACTTTTACCTGGTCACCAAAGATATTTTTACGTCCATAAGAAGCCCACTCATCAACATATTCTGCCATAGTTGAAGATGGTGTAATCGGATAAATCGCTGCAACTTCACTAAACATATAAGCTACATGAGCAGCCGCATAGTTACCATCGCAGGTTATAAATTTCTTATTTTTTAACATTTCAAACTCCTTAATTTATTTATTAAAAGATAATTAACTTTAGTTTTTTGGAACTACAAAAATAAAACAAAAATCTCATTTATGATATTCTTGAAGTCGAAAATAAGCTAATAATAAACTTATTCATTCTAATTTTAAATAACTACGCATCTCTCTAATACACAAACAAAAAATGCGGAAATCAATCCGCATTTTTCATATAATGTGTTGTGAAACATTTAGTCAGCATTCATTGAAATTATGAATTCTTCATTCGTTTTAGTCTTTAATAATCTATCACGAAGGAACTCCATTGCTTCGATTGAATTCATATCAGTTAAATAGTTACGTAAAACCCATATCTTATTCAACATTGCCTTATCTAACAGTAAATCTTCACGACGAGTACTTGATGCTGTAATATCAACAGCAGGATAAATTCTTTTATTAGACAATTTACGATCAAGTTGCAATTCCATGTTACCCGTACCTTTAAATTCTTCAAAGATAACCTCGTCCATTTTAGATCCTGTTTCTGTTAAAGCAGTAGAAATAATTGTAAGGGATCCACCCTCTTCAATATTACGGGCAGCACCAAAGAATCTTTTTGGTTTGTGTAAAGCATTGGCATCAACACCACCTGATAAAACTTTACCTGAAGCTGGAGAAACAGTATTAT
>DAOWML010000187.1 GCA_030643125.1 Bacteroidales bacterium | reverse complement strand
CCTCCCCAAGAATTTGATAAAACATCTGCTTGTCCGTCATCCCATGCCCAATTTATTGCATCCGCAACTTCAATATCGCTAAATCCAGCACCAGTTAAATCAATACTAATAGGAATTATAGAGCAGTTATAAGCTACACCCGCAACTCCAATGCTATTGTCACCCTCAGCACCGATTATACCCGCAGTAGCTGTGCCATGAGGAGCAGTACCGCCTATTGGACCGCCATTTGTTCCGCTACCAGTTACATCAAAACCAGGAAGTAAATTATTAATGAGATCAGGATGGTTTAAGTCAACCCCTTCGTCAATTACTGCTACTATAATAACATCCCTGCCCGTAGTAATTGTCCATGCTTCATTGACATCCATGTCTGCATCAACAGTACCACCATTTTGGCCTGTGTTTTCTAATGACCATTGTTCAGAATAAAATTGGTCATTTGTATGTAACTTTGCCTTTTTAAGAAAGTTTGGTTCTGAAAATTCAAATTTCTCAGTTTCATAGAAGTAATTGGCAATTTCTAAAGCATTACCCGTTGAGTTTTTGTTTGTGCTGATTATATAAATGCTTTTGTCGTACTTGTCTTGCCTGTCAATGTTTGTTTTAGTAGAATTTATTAATTTTTCAAGTTTTGCATAGGTCGTTTTTTCTTTTAACTTAACGATAAATCGATTTGTTAAACCTATTGCAATACTGTCAGAATAAGCATAATAAGGATTTGCATATTCTATTTTTCTGTTTTTGTTAAGTTCTAATATAATTTGTACGAGTTCATTCTCTGTTGTATTTTCTACGAGTTCTGCAATTACAAGATTGTTTCTATATATTTGTTGTTCTGTAATAGGTATTATTTTTGAAGTTATTGAAATTGCTTTCCTTTTTGACTCAAGAGATAATTCTTCTTTAAATTTAACAAGTATTTTGTCAGAAGAAACCTTTAATGGAACTTTTTCTCCTTGATAATAATAGAAGACCTGTTGAGCAAAAGAAATGTTCGTTAAGAATACAAATAGTAATATGTTAATAATTGTTTTCATAATATAAAAAGTTTAATGTTAACAAATTTATCTTTATTTTGAGCATTGGCTAAATCGTAGCTTTTTTCAATTTCTGTGGCTAAATATGTTGGCTTATGCATAAAATCAGAATATACTGAAAATGGGCTAGCAGAGAAAATTTTTACTATCATTAATTATTGTTTAATAAACCTAATTCTACATTGACTTCCAATTAAATTCATATTTAATACTGACTGCAAGCATGATATTCTTTGATCTCATTATATTTTATCGGATATTTTAACTTAAAGTTATGATTATTTTCAGAATTAATATAAGCAATAATTTCTAACGATAAACCCCTATTGAAAAATAACTTTATGTATTGATTCAATAATCTGATTAGTATAAAGATTAGGTAATGTTTTCATTACTGCACCTCCCTACCTATATTCATTAAATTTGTTTTTATTTCTTCATTTTCTTTTTTCAACTCAATCACATACAACGTCAACTCCTCAATCTTCTTCAGTAATAATGCATTCATTTCTCCCAATTCAATACCGTTTTCCAATACATCTTTTTCTGTTTGATGATTTATAAATAAACCATTTTTTTAGTAATAACTTTTCCATTTGCCTCTACTTTAATAAAATATATCCCTTTAGGTTGGGATTTAAGATTTAGCTGCATTTTATCTTCATGTATTTTTGGTCGGTAGTAAACAGTTTTACCCATCACATTTATTACTTTCAATGAAAATTCTGATAAACCTCTTTCATTCAACTCAATGTTGAAAATACCATAATTGGGATTTGGATAAATTGTAAATTGTTTTCTGTTTTCTTCAATTTTAATACTATTAAAATATTGCGATTCATAATTACTGTTAAAATTGTATACTTCAACATCCCGTATTCCCTTATTTTCGCAATTACGGCAAGGTTCGAGTTTTGCTGTAAAGTGACTACTTTCTATAGTATTAAATCCAGACAATAGTCTTATAGAATTACTAGCTTTAAAAATATAATTACCGTAAGGTTGGATAATCAAACCTGAATTATTTTGTGAAGCAATAATCCTATCGGAAGCATGAATTATGACAGGCTCACTCTGATATTCGGTTGAAGGAAAGCTGCCTGTTAAATACATACTACTTAAATAACAGTTATTCCTATCTATTCCAGATATTGAACCAATACCAGTATCATCAGGATCTAACCAATCTTTAAGCCTCTTACTTGGACCCCAAATACTCCACCAGCTATCACCCAATATTCCATAATAGTCAGAACCTAAATTCTCACAAGTATGTTCAAAACCTCCATGGAGCTGACCGATAACTAAATTATTATCGGAGAAAATAGGTGAACCTGATGATCCACCTTCAACTGTTCCACTTTCCCATTTTACTTTTAAATAAACTAACCATATACTATTCGAATAACCAAATGATATTTTCTTTTCATCTCCTTTTGGATGGTGTATACCTTTAAGATCGTCAGTTGCGAATGGAACCACATTCCAACCTGCATAAAAAACATTATATTGAGGAGGGAGAGTTTCAGAAAGTTCCAACAAGCAAAAATCCGTATCTAATCCAAGATTAAAAGCTCTTTTTGCTCTTAATTCAGCTCCAGTAATTGCATAGTTATCAGACATATAAGCTAAACCGTTGCATGATATGGCTTGATAATTAAACCAAAACACCGCCTGATCAAGATTATCTTCCACTCCTTGATCAATACAATGCTCTGCAGACAGTATATATGGAATAGGATCTAGACTTGCATTTATAAGCAATGCCCCGGAACACATAGCTACCCAACCATCATCACGAATCAAATTACTGATAAATACTCCTGAGCGAATTATATTATGATATGGATCACCTTCAGGACAATTTACATCAATCTGGCATGGAAGCGATGAACCTGATTTAATTCCATAATTACTAAATGTGTCGTTAAAAACGTGTGTAATTGATGATATTATAATACTTCTATCATTTATTAAAGTAATATCAGGCACAAAATATTCCAAAATGGCAATTTCACCTTGTATATATACAGTTTTAAATATTTTTTCTTCTTTACTGTCAACATAAATATAAGGTCCTTTAATTAATTCATATTTTGGTGTATAAATAAATAGACTTCCTTCCTTTGGTATAAAAAAATCACTAAAACTAATTTCAATTGCTTTTGCGCCTATTGAATGAATTTTTAATCGATAAATCGTTCCATTCGAATATTTATCCTTCGTGAGGGTCTTGCATAAATTTTTATTTATTTCCCTGTATTTGCCATATATTAAAGGACATGCCGTACAAGTATCCATTCCTGAATACTCACTTGAATTAATTTGAGGAAGTATAATAGTTTCAATATTATCATTTAAGTTTACCCTATTACTATATGGTTTTTTGTCCTGTGGGTATAGGGGTGAAATAATACAAATTATAAAAATAAAACTAATTAATTTTGATTTCATATTAATTTTAGTATAATTTTAGTATAATTGATAATCAACAATATTATAAGTAGCATTTTCATCAGCTATCTTAACTAAACCTGCATTTTTTACAAACCATAAGGTATCCCCACTTTCATTCCATAATTTTATTGTTTCGCTAAAACTATGTGTACCAATGTTTAATGAATCGAGTTTTTGAACACCTGTTGGGGGAAAATAATCTTCTCCTGATAAATGATTATTCTTTTTTAGAATAATAAATGAACCAAAGTTTGGAATAGTGTGCTTATACTGTCTGATCCTTAGTAAACTTGAATTATTATCTTGCTGCATTATGGTAATTATGCTGGTTTTTTCTTTTCCAATAAGATTATAACTAATATATTGGTATAAATCGTTTTCTTTAGCTCCATACATTTGCCATGTATTGCGATATTGTTTAATGTATATTGAATCAGTTGAATTAGTTGTAACATCTTCATAACTCCACCAGCTCCCGTTTTTATATATACCAAAATACTGAACAAAATCTTCATCTAGTGGATAGTATGTATTCTTTTTACAACTATTTAGTAAAAAAGCAAAAACTACCAAAACAAAAAATATTTTGATATTTATTAGAAAGCTAGTTTTCCTTGCTTTTACATAATACTTGAATTTCATATCTTTATTTATTATTGCTATTTATATTTTCAAGTGTTGTAATTCGTTTTTCCTGCTTAATTATATACAACGTCAACTCCTCAATCTTCTTCAGTAACAATGCATTCATTTCTCCCAGTTCAATACCGTTTTCCAGTACATCTTTTTCTGTAGGAATGTCAGGCAGATGGTGGTTGGCTTCAATGAAACTTTCCAGTTGGTGTAACGGCATTAGTTTGTAGCTTTTATCTAATACTTCATCCCACCAATATGTCAGTTGTACTTCTACCTCACGAGACCATATTTTACCGTTAACCTTTAAATCAACCATATTATTCTGGAAGCCAACGATAAACTCATCACTACGTAGTACAGCATTGTAATGTCCACCCACATGAAATTGTATATTACCATTTAAAGCCTTATTAATAATTTTTAAGCCTAAATGTTCCGGATTATTTCCCTTTGGTATCATAATTTTAGAAGCATTTTCGTTTACATTTCCATTTTCATCTACACTTCCAATAATATTAAGAAAATCAGGATCAACCCAATCGGATTGAGTTATTTTGCCTATTATGGCATCGTTTACGGCTATATTACCATTAACATCAAGTTCTGTTTGTGGGATCTGGGTTTTAATTCCAACTCTACTCATCCTATAAATATTACCATTTTCATTTTCCGACCAAATTGAAAAATCCTCCGGATTTTGCCATATAGCCTGTCCGTTAAATCCGCTACAAGCTAATACACGCCCGGCTTGTGCGCCCTGGCTTTGTAATCGAAGCCCTGTCATTTTTATAGTTCCAACAACATCAAGTTTTGTCTCGGGAAGGTTTTCTATACCTGTTCCAATACCCACATTGCCATCATTAAAAAGATAAGCATTTTGAGTATTAAAAACTAATCCGCCACGATAATCGGCAGTAATTCCATGATTGCTATTACCAAGCAAAAGATGAGCTTGTGCTCCACCACTCCATGAATATGGTTCGATAAAAACGGCTGCT
>DAOWML010000065.1 GCA_030643125.1 Bacteroidales bacterium | reverse complement strand
TTTTTGAAGATGTAGTTGAAAACCTAAATCAAACTATGGTTGATTCTATTTTACAAACAAAACCTTTTAATATTATTACGGTTGAAGATATAAACGGAAATACAAATAAAATAGCAACATATAGAAAACCACCTGAAAAAGAATATGACGAGTTTGGACAGAAAACGCAGTTTGATTATGACAGGGCTTATGCTGCTTTTAACAATAATAATGAATTAATAATAATTCAATATTACATATTTGATCCTTTATTCAAAGAAATTGATTATTTTCGCTAATATAAAATTCATGTAGGCTTATTGGCTACTTGGTTTTTTTTTTGTATTATTGATAATTAAATTAGAAGATAATACAATAACCTAAATCATTAAAATTATAAAAATTATATACAGATGAAGTTTGTTATTTCCAGTACAGAATTATTGAGTCATTTGCAGGCAATTAGCAGGGTTATTAGCAATAAAAACACCTTGCCTATTCTTGATAATCTTCTTTTTCAGTTATCAGATAATGAGTTAAAAATTACTGCATCGGATTTAGAAACTACCTTAATTACAACCATAGCATTAGAAAATGTTACTGATGAAGGTAGTATTGCTATTCCTGCAAGAATATTAACTGATATATTAAAAGAGTTCCCTGATCAACCATTAACTTTTGATATTAATACCGAAAGTTTTGGTGTTGTTATTACAACCGAAAATGGTAAGTATAATGTTGTTGGTCAGAACGGTGAAGATTTTCCACAATTACCGGTTATTAAGGATGATCAAAAAACTTCGATTCAATTACCTGTTGATGTTTTATTAAGTGGAATCACAAAAACATTGTTTGCCACAGCTGATGATGAATTACGTCCGGTTATGAATGGTATTTATATCGAACTTTCCCCTGATAACATGACGTTTGTTGCTTCAGATGCTCACAAATTAGTGCGTTATCGCAGAACAGATGTTAAAGCTGATCAGGAATCGACATTTATTCTTCCTAAAAAACCTGCTTCATTATTAAAAGCAATTCTTCCAAGAGAAGAAAACGATGTAATGCTTGAGTTCGATGATAAAAATGCATTTTTTACTTTATCAAATTATAAGTTAGTTTCACGCTTAGTTGAAGGAAATTATCCAAGTTACAATTCGGTAATTCCTACAAATAACCCGAATAAATTAACAATTGATCGTTTGGAAATGTACAATGCATTAAAACGTGTTGCATTATTCTCTAACCAGGCAAGTAACTTAGTAAAATTGGATTTAAAAGGAAACCAGTTAAATGTTTCAGCACAGGATATTGATTTTTCAATATCAGCAAATGAACGTTTAAATTGTCAATATGAAGGCGATGATATGGAAATTGGTTTCAAATCATCGTTCTTAATCGAAATATTATCAAATATAGCATCAACAGATGTGTTGGTTGAATTATCTGACCCTTCTCGTGCAGGAATTTTGTTCCCGGTTGAAAAAGAAAACGATGACGAAGATGTATTGATGTTATTAATGCCAATGATGATCAATGTTTAATGTCTTTAGAATAGATATTTGAAAAGAGTTTCAGTCGAAACTCTTTTTTTTTCAATACAAACTAATAAATATGCAATAATGGAACTGAATTTAAAAAAGCCGATTGTATTTTTCGATCTCGAAACTACCGGAGTTGATGTTGCAAATGATAGAATAGTTGAGATTTCACTTCACAAAGTAATGCCTGACGGAAAAGAAGAAACAAAAACAATGCGAATAAATCCTGAGATGCCTATTCCGCTCCAATCAACCGAAATACACGGAATTAGTGATGATGATGTTAAGGATGAACCAACTTTTAATATTGTGGCAAAGGATGTTGCCAAATTTATTGAAGGATGCGATCTGGCTGGTTATAATTCAAATAAATTCGATATCCCATTATTAGCTGAAGAATTTTTAAGAGTAGGTCTTGATGTTGATCTAAAAAAACATAAGTTAATTGATGTACAGGTAATTTTCCATAAAATGGAACAACGTACATTAAGTGCTGCGTATAAATTTTATTGCGAAAAGAATTTAGATGATGCTCATAGTGCTGAGGCTGATACGATAGCTACTTACGAAATTCTGAAAGCTCAAATCGATCGTTATTCTGAATTGAATAATGATGTGGAAGATCTTTCAAAGTTTTCATCGCATAATAAAAATGCTGATTTTGCCGGACGAATAGTTTATAACGATAAAGAAGAAGAAGTCTTTAATTTTGGGAAATACAAAGGACAAACGGTTGAATCTGTTTTAGAAAAAGACCAGGGATATTTTAGCTGGATGCTGAATAGCGATTTTCCGCTTTATACTAAAAAGGTTTTAACAGCAATTAAGCTTAGGAAATTTAATTCGTAAAGAGTATTGTCATTCCTGCGAACTGTTCTCATGAGTGAAACGAATAATGCAGGAATCTATTTAACACAGATTCCGGGTCTTCGCCGCCCGGAATGACTTAAATTGGTTTAAAATGAAAATAATTGCCATCGGTCGAAACTATATTAATCATGCCAAAGAGCTAAATAATCCGGTTCCAAAAGAACCAATTTTCTTTCTAATGCCCGATTCAGCTTTACTTCGTAATAATCAGCCTTTTTTTTATCCCGATTTTTCAAATGACATTCATTATGAAGTAGAGATTGTTATTAAAATAAATCGACTAGGGAAAAATGTAGCTTCTAAATTTGCACATCGTTATTATAATGAAATTGGAATCGGAATTGATTTTACCGCACGCGATTTACAACAACAATGTAAAGAAAAAGGTTTACCCTGGGAAGTTTCAAAATCATTCGACGGTGCAGCACCAATAAGTAATTTTATATCGTTAGATAAATTTGAAGATATTAATAATATCAATTTCAGACTGGAATTAAATGGCAAGCTTGTTCAAAAAGCTAATACCGGTGAAATGATTTTTAAAGTAGATGAACTAATAGAACATGTGACTAAATACATGACAATTAAAATTGGTGATTTTTTATTTACCGGAACGCCTTCGGGTGTTGGGTCTGTAAAAATAGGAGACAGGCTTACTGCATATATCGAGGATGAAAAGTTATTGGATTTTGTTGTGAAATAGTTTGTACATCAGGCATTTTTACCTGTCGGCAGACAGGCTTGTCTGATGATAATATGAGAATTTTACTCACCTTGTAATTCTTCAAAAAACTTCTTGGTAGTCAAATAGCGGTTTTTATGTTTGTTATATAACTCAAAGAAACCTTTGTAAGTTTTTTCAAAATTTGCAAATCGTTTATCAAGGTTTTTAACAACTAATTCTGGTAATTCGTTAAGATTAATTCCTCTAAGTAAGTAAATTTCAGTATATCGAATTACCCCGATTTTACCAAAGGCATCTAAATCATCTGCGTTGCAAAGAATTGATAAAACTGAATCGGGAGTGTAATTGTATAATTTATAATTTTTATCATCATGTTTTTCAATGGCATAAAGTATTTCTTCAAATTTTTCAGGTATTTCTATATTATTGTTTTTAAAATAATTTTCACAAATATTTTTGCTTTCTTCTCCATGGTTTTCTTTTAAAGTTACAGTTAAACCGGTGTCATGAAATAAGGAAGCTATTAAACAAGATTCAACCAAATTGTAATTAATCTCACAAGAATTGTTTATTGCATAAAGAATTTCTTTAGTGTATTCCCAAACTCTTAAATGATGAGTATGATTGTGCGAGGGTATCTTTTTATCAGCAAATATTTTTTGACAGTAGTTATACAATTGCTCCAACCATTTTTTTTCTGCTGATTGTATATAATTTTTTAATTCTTTCATTACTTGCAAAAATACAAAGTGTTTAACCTGCTTAATTCACAAATTGATCTATTTCAAAGCCAAACTACTGCAAATAAAAGCAATGCTCTCTTCTCTATTCTCGAAATAGCTACTGCTATTTTTGCGAGTCGAAAATATGCGCTCACTTTTATTTATTGTATTTTGACTTTTCATAACGAAAAACTTATGAATTAATCAGGTTAAATAAAAAAGCAGTCACGAAAGTTTTCGGGACTGCTTTTTTTAAGAAATTTTTTCAATCTTAATTTTTAGATTGTGTTTCTTCGGTCATTTTAATAGCAATATCTAATATTGTAGTATCGTCAATTGTTACAATACCTCCATCAGGACCTTGTTCATAATGGATCCCAATTGTTTCACCTTCGCGATAATTTGTACCTCCGAAATAATTCCTTACAGTTTCCTCATTCATGTTTAAGTTGTTTGCAATTCTTCTGATTGCGCCATGAGGTAATCGATTTTTGATTTTTCGTAACTCGTTGAATGTTAATGTCATAACAGAATATTTTTAAGGTTAGACACGAACTATAAAAGTACAGATTATTACCCGTACAAAAAAATTTAAATAAAATTTTAGATAGTATTTAATAAAATTTAACATTAAAAGTTAATAAAATTAGTGTCTCGGATAATATATACATTATAATCACCTAAGAATGCAAATCCAAGTTTTTTATATATTTCAATTGCTTTTTTATTGTTTTGATGCACTTCCAACTTTATTTGATAACCTTTTTCTTTTGCAAATTTTAATGATTCTTTTGTAAGTAGTTTCCCAAATCCTTGATTTTGATAAGATGGTTTAACACCAATATGATGAAGATGAATTCGTCTGCCATCGAATGTCATCCATGAAGATCCAAAAATTTCTTTTGTATTTGTGTTCTCAAGTAAAATTAGTTTGCCACCTAATTTAATGCTAAGTTCTATAACTTGAGCATTATCGCCACGTTGGACTCCTCCTAATTCAGTTTCTTGCCATAGTTTGTTTAGCTTCTCAAAATCTTCATTATTGTAATCACGGATTATATAATTATCCATTTTATTCAGCTTTCATTACATATAATTGTCCGGACTTAAAATCAATTACTTTTACTTTTTGTCCTTTTTCAATATATCCAATTTCAGATTTTGCATCATAAGTTTCATCCGCAATTTCTACTTTTCCACTTGGTCGTAAATCTGTAAATGCTTTACCTGTTTTCCCAATTAATTCCTTTTGATTGCTTTCAACGCCAATAAATCCTTCTTCTTTCTTTTGTGTTGAGTTTAAAACAATCCATGAAAAGGTTTCAGAAGTAAGCATCTTCTTGCTTAAATAAAGCGATAGTATAAATGATAAGAATATAGAAACAGAGACAATCATAAAAGATTTCAGGACTGTGGTAACTGCTTCTATTGCATGAAATTCAAATTCGAATATAATGTTATCTACCATACTTAAAACCAGTCCCGTTAAGGCTAAAATGAGTCCTCCTATTCCTGCAATACCAAATCCCGGAATAACAAATATTTCAAGAATTATCAAAATCAAGCCTACAGCAAAAATTACCATTTCCCAGTTTTCGGCCAGACCTTCAAGGTAGAGTGGTGCAAAATATAATATGGCTGCTAAAACTGCTGCTCCAAGTGGAAAACCTATCCCGGGACTTTGTAGCTCAAAGTAAATTCCACCAACAATTAACATTATTAAAATCCCTTGAATTGCAGGACTAACCAGGAACCCAATTAAGTTTTCCATTTTAGTTGGTTCATATTTACTTATTTCATAGTTCTCAATCTCAGCATGTTCAAGTAATTCTTTAATATCGCCTACAATAGCTTCGCAGTAACCGTTTTCCAGGGCTTCATTTGCAGTAAAGGCAATGATTTGTCCTGTATCTATAACATTTTCAATATAAATTCTTGGATCGACCATTGCTTCGGCAATTTTAGGGTCACGCCTCCATTTTACGATTGTATCACCATCGTCATTTATAATTGTATCTTTTCCATGAGCTTCTGCCGTGGCGCGCATTGTTGAACGCATGTACGATTGGTATTTTTCGGGCATTATTTTTCCTGTTTGGTCAACAACGGATGCTGATCCGATTTTGGCTCCGGTTTTCATATAAATCCTATCGGCAGCAATTGAAATTAATGCACCGGCCGATGCTGCATTATTTACAATAAATACATATACAGGTACCGGACTGTTTAAAATTTTAGTTCGGATAGAATCAGCCATATTTACCATGCCACCATAAGTATTTACATTAATTATAATATAATCGGCATTGGCTTTTTTTGCTTCTTCAAAACTTTTCTGAGTTTGTCGCCACATACCCGGCTCTATATTTTTATTAATATCAAAAACAAAAACAATAGTTTTTATTGTATCATTGGTTTGAATAGTATCATTTTGTGCAAATATTATTGAACTGTTGAGTATTATTGCTGCAAAAATGAATAGGGATATTATTTTTTTCATGTTTTTAGATTTTTAAGAATAATTATTCTTCTGTGTGAACTAACGGGTTAACCCATTAATTAATAAATGTTTCATCTTTTTATATTTTATAGTCATTCGATAGTCATTAAGGCACTATATTTTAATTTCAAATTTCAAATTTCAAGTTCATCAGCATATTTTAGAAATAAATTAAGTCCTTTATTTTTTTTATCATCTAGTTGATAATCAATATTTTTTTCAAGATATTCTTTTGGGTCAATATGTTTTGGTAAATATGAGAAATCATATGTTTTGATCATTTCATCAATATGATTTATCCCATACTTCAGGGCATTATTAAATTCATTTTTAAAGTTTTCTCCAAGATTTCGATTACTAACCCAGGCAGCAAAAACAAATGGTAAATCTGTATTTTTAATCCATTCTTCTGCAAGATCGTAAACATAAGGAAATTTCTTTTCTGCAGATAAGGCTTTGTCTCCAATAATTACAGCGGCCTCGTTCTCTTTTATTCTTTTTTCAAATCCTTCAGTGGTATCTGTCCATTTAACATTTATATTCCAAAATTTCTTTGCCATAATTCGAGTTAGCATAACTGATGATCTTGAATGATAATCAAGATAAATAGTATCTATTTTATTTAAAGGTTTGAACGATGCCAGAATAACAGATCTAACAGGTCCTGACGCTCCAATGCAATAATCTGAAATAATCTCTGAATTATTAAGTTTTGGAATAACAGCAACGGGAATTAAACCCAAATCAACTTTATTATCTAATAATTTTTGTGCACAAACTGAAGGAACATCTTTAGAGAGTTCTATATGATTTAGAATTTTACTGTTTTCAATTCCATAAATAAATGGAAGTGTATTAGTATATGAAACTGCAGATATTTTAATTTTTGTCATCTTTGTATAATTATAGAATAACAAATATACAATTGCTCCTATTATTATAATAGTAAAGTAAATTGTTTTTGTTTATTTTGTAGTCTATTAAAAGGCGCTAAGCGATTCATTTTATAAAAAGGCCATAAAACTTACAGTTTATTATCAGTTTGTTAGTAAATTCGCTAAGCACCTGAGTGTATTAAATTTGATATAAAAACAGAATCATGAGCATTACTACATTAACAGCAATATCTCCGATTGACGGACGTTACAGAGATAAAGTAGATGAACTTGGAAAATATTTTTCTGAATTTGGATTGATTAAGTATCGTGTTCTGGTTGAAATAGAATATTTTATTGCTTTATGTGAATTACCACTTCCTCAGTTAGCCGATTTTAATAAAAAACTATATTGTGATTTACGAATTATTTATGATGATTTTAATCCTGATGATGCTCGTAAAATTAAAGATATAGAGAAAGTTACAAATCACGATGTAAAAGCTGTTGAGTATTTTATAAAAGAAAAATTTGATGACCTAGAGCTGGGAAAATACAAAGAGTTCATTCATTTTGGTTTAACTTCTCAAGATGTAAATAATACAGCAACACCATATTCTTTAAAAGATGCCATAGAAGAAGTATATTATCCTGTTTTTAATGAATTAATAGATAAATTGAAATCATTAGTCCAGGAGTGGGCATCGATTCCAATGTTAGCTCGTACCCACGGGCAACCAGCTTCGCCCACTCGCTTATGTAAAGAAATAAGAGTATTTATTGAAAGACTTGAACAGCAAATTAAACAGTTAAAGACTATTCCATATTCTGCAAAATTTGGAGGAGCAACAGGAAACTTTAATGCACACCACGTAGCATATCCTGAAATCGAATGGAACAATTTTGGAAACCATTTTGTGAATGATATATTGAAATTGCATCGTTCGCAACCTACAACCCAGATAGAGCATTATGATAACTTAGCTGCAAGTTTTGATGCTATGAAAAGAATAAATACTATTCTTATTGATTTAACCCGTGATTTCTGGACTTATATTTCGATGAATTATTTCAAGCAAAAAGTTGTTAAAGGAGAAGTTGGTTCATCAGCTATGCCACATAAAGTTAATCCTATTGATTTCGAAAATGCTGAAGGGAATTTTGGTATTGCAAATGCATTATATGAGCATTTATCGGCTAAGTTACCAATTTCTCGTTTGCAACGAGACCTCACCGACTCAACCGTTTTAAGAAATATTGGAGTCCCGGTTTCGCATACAATAATTGCTTTTAAATCTTTACTTAAAGGTTTAAATAAAGTTATAGTAAACAAAGATGCAATAAAGGCAGACTTAGAAGAAAATTGGGCGGTAGTTGCCGAAGCTATACAAACCATATTGCGTCGCGAAGCTTATCCAAATCCTTATGAAGTCTTGAAGGATTTAACTCGTACTGGCGACAAAATTACAAAGGATAGTATTCATCAGTTTATTGATAATTTAGAACTTACCGATAAATTAAAGAAAGAATTGAAAGAAATTACCCCTTTTAATTATACAGGAATCTAATTTGATTTTCTGAAAATACCCTAATTTGTTTTACCTTTGGTTTAAACCGAAGTAAAAATGTAGTATGAGAAAGTTTTTGTCAATATTGAAATATTTAGTTCCTTATTGGATAATTGCTTTACTGAGTGTTATCTTAAATTTATTTGCTGCAGTATTTTCAGTCATTTCATTTACAATGGTAATTCCTTTTCTGGGTTTGCTTTTTTCAACACAACAGTTTGTTAGTAACCCTGTTGTTTTTAGGTTGTCTGCAGAGGCTATCCAACATAACTTTAATTATTATTTAGGTAAAATAGTTAC
>DAOWML010000180.1 GCA_030643125.1 Bacteroidales bacterium | reverse complement strand
GCCAACCATATGAAAAAAAGCTACCTGACATGGAACAAAGAAGCCGTAGCTGATGAACATATATTTAAAGATCTGAAAACTCTTTCTGAAGGAAAAATAGATTTAAATACCGAAGGAACAATACTAAGAGAAACAAAGGATATTTTAGCAAAAAATAAACGCAGAAAAATTCAAAGAAAGAAATAATTTTCTAACTAAAACTTAACACCTATGAGTTCATTTGTTATCAATGGTGGTAAAAAACTTAAAGGTGATATTTACCCTCAGGGAGCAAAAAATGAAGCACTTCAGATTCTTTGTGCTGTTCTTTTAACATCTGAAAAGGTTGCAATCCATAACATTCCGAATATTAAAGATGTAAACAAACTCATTGATTTGCTGGATTGTATTGGGGTTAAAGTTGAAAAAAATAATGAGTCATCATATTCTTTTACTGCTGAAAAAATAAATTTTGAATACCTGCATTCAGAAGAATACCGGGAAAAGTCAACCAGCCTTCGCGGATCAATAATGATGATTGGCCCTTTATTAGCAAGATTTGGAAAAGGATATATTCCAAAACCGGGAGGCGATAAAATTGGACGTCGGAGAGTTGATACACACTTTATCGGTTTCGAAAAGCTTGGTGCTAAATTCGAGTTCAGTCATAAAAAAAATTCATATAAAGTTAAAGGTAAAAATCTTCGAGGCACAAAAATGCTGCTCGATGAAGCTTCTGTTACCGGTACTGCCAACATAATAATGGCAGCTGTTTTAGCACAGGGTCAAACAGAAATTTATAACGCAGCATGTGAACCATATATTCAGCAACTTTGTAAAATGCTTGTAAGTATGGGTGCGAAAATTTCCGGCATTAGTTCAAACTTACTTACCATTGACGGTGTTAAAGAACTGAAAGGTTGCGAACACACTATCCTTCCTGACATGATTGAGGTTGGTAGTTTTATAGGATTAGCTGCCATGACAGGATCCGAGATTACTATAAAGAATGTTTCATTCGAAAATTTGGGAATCATACCAAATTCATTTAAGCGTTTAGGGATAAAACTCGAAAAAATTGGCGATGATATTTTTATTCCGGAACAAAAACATTACCAGATAGAAACTTTTATTGACGGATCAATAATGACAATAGCCGATGCTCCATGGCCGGGACTAACACCAGATCTTTTAAGCGTTATGTTAGTAGTCGCTACACAAGCAAAAGGGAGTGTTTTAATTCACCAGAAAATGTTTGAGAGCCGTTTGTTCTTTGTGGATAAATTAATTGATATGGGGGCGCAAATAATTTTATGTGATCCACACAGAGCTAATATCATTGGATTAAACAATCAAATTCAATTACGAGCAACCGATATGACCTCACCTGATATTCGTGCCGGAGTAGCACTTCTAATTGCTGCATTATCAGCAGATGGAACAAGTACCATTCATAATATAGACCAGATTGATCGCGGATATCAGAATATAGATGCGCGATTAAATGCCATTGGAGCTGACATTAAGCGAATAAATTAAATTTAAATTCATACTAACCATAAATCAATTATTCCAATATTCCATTATTCCAGTTAAAACTATAAAATCTAAATCACTAAATATTAACATATTCGACTGACAATTTGCAGCTTAATTGTGTTTATTTTAGATTTTTATTGTCAGGTTTTCTATTATACATTATTTTTGCGTGCCAATTTGACGTGAAAAATCTATTTGGCAAAAATTTTGATATCAATAAAGCCGATTAAATTAATGAATAATCAATTTTCAAAAGAAGACGAAAATGACAAAAAAGACTAAGGATAACATAGAGGAAAAGAAAAAGACTAAAGCTACTCAGCAAAATAAAAAACAAAAGGAGAAACCTGCCCACCAATCTACTGACAAAGCAGATACGGTAAGCAATGCTAAAACAAAAAAAGCTAAAAAACCTACCGATTCCAAAAGCGGAGCAGATAAAATTGCTAAGGAAAAAATTGCAGAACTAAACGATAAATACCTGCGTTTAGCTGCAGAATATGATAATTACCGTAGAAGAACTTTGAAAGAAAGAATGGAACTTACCAAAACTGCCGGCGAAGATATTCTGATTAATATTTTACCTGTCATGGATGATTTCGAACGTGCTTTAGGTTCTATTGATCAGGCAAAAGAAATTAGTGCTGTAAAAGAAGGAGTGCAACTAATTTACACTAAATTTAAAGAATTCTTGAAACAGCGGGGTGTTAAAGAAATCGAAGCGAAAGAAAAAGAATTTGATACAGATTTACACGAAGCCATTACAAAAATTCCTGCTCCAAATAAGAAATTAAAAGGAAAGGTAGTTGACGTTGTAGAAAAGGGTTATTATTTAAATGAAAAAGTTATTCGCTTTTCAAAAGTAGTAATTGGCGAATAAAATAAAATACTGAAAAAGATTTAATATGTCTAAAAGAGATTATTATGAGGTTTTAGGGGTTTCGAAAAGTGCTTCTCAAGAAGAAATTAAAAAGGCTTATCGAAAGCTCGCTATTAAACATCATCCTGATAAGAACCCCTGGTGATAAAGATGCCGAAGGAAAATTTAAAGAAGCTGCAGCAGCTTACGAAATTTTAAGTAATGCTGATAAACGAAGCAGATATGATCGCTTTGGACATGCGGGAGTTGGTAGTGCTGCCGGTGCTGGTGGTTTTGGTGGCGGAATGACAATGGAAGATATATTTGAAAACTTTGGTGATATTTTTGGAAGTGCTTTTGGTGGCTCTTTTGGAGGTTTTGGGGGCTTCGGCGGATATGGTAACTCGCGTCAACGCGGTAGAAGAGTAAATAAAGGATCAAATCTAAGAGTAAAAGTTACTCTTAGTCTTAAAGATATTGCTCATGGTGTTAACAAAAAAATAAAAGTTAATAAATATATTACCTGTGATGCCTGTGGCGGAAACGGAGCTAAAGATTCATCATCACATAGTAATTGTACAACCTGCCATGGTACAGGTCAGGTAACAAGAGTAACAAGCACCTTTTTAGGTCAGATGCAAACTACTCAGACCTGTCATGTTTGTGGTGGCGAAGGGAAAGTTATAACAAGTAAATGTACAAAATGTCATGGTGAAGGAATCGTTCAAGATGCTGAAATAATTTCATTGGATATTCCTGCCGGAGTAGCTGAAGGTATGCAACTTTCAGTTAGCGGAAAAGGTAATGCAGCACGACACGGTGGTATTAACGGCGATTTAATTGTTCTAATTCAGGAAGAAAAAGATCCTGATTTAATTAGGGATGGTAATGATTTGATTTACGGATTATACCTGAATTTTGCAGAAGCTACTTTAGGTTCAACAGTGGAAATCCCAACCGTTGACGGGAAAGTGAAAATTAAAATTGAACCGGGAACACAACCAGGCAAAATACTGCGATTACGTGGAAAAGGATTACCAGAAGTTAATGGTTATGGTAAAGGCGATTTACTAGCTAATATTAATGTTTGGATTCCTAAAAATTTATCGAAAGAAGAACAAAAACAAGTTGAACAACTCGGTAATTCTGATAACTTTCAACCTCAACCAACTTCTGATGACAAGAATTTCTTCGAAAAAATGAGAAACTTTTTTGAATAAAAAATAAAATAATTTATACTATTCCGAGGCTGTTAAAAAAGACAGCCTTTTTTTATTCTAAAAGTAAAAAACAGAATGAAAATAACCTGAAAACAAAGCATAGTTTCACTCTTATGACACAAATTTCTTTGAAGGAATAGATTTTCTTGACTTGTATTATAATTACCCGTAAATTGAACATATTAATATAAAAAATTCGAGCCATGAAAAAATTTACCTTATTTATGATTGTTCTGCTAACTATCTTAGTTTACAATCCGACAGAACTTATGGCTGATGCAGCTAATATGGTGTTTGCTCCGGGCGGTAATGTTAAAGTTATTAATAGTGAGTTCATAAAAATGAAAAATGAACAGATTTATATCACTGTATGTGAAGATAAATGTAAATACAAAGTAGAATATACTTTTGTAAATACCGGCGATGAACAAACTGTTCTTATGGGTTTCCCAAATTCTAAACGGATCATGGGAAGACAAGCCGAAACAGTTTATGGAATTAATGATTTCTTAGCTTTTGAAGGAACGTCAAAGCTTGAAGTATTCCGAAAAGATAAAGAAAACCAGGATGATAAAATTGTTAAAAGTTTATATGAGTGTTTTGAAGTACATTTTAAAAAAGGTGAAACCAAACATATTACGAACACTTATTCACAAGAGTATGTTAATCCTTATCGGGATAATTTTGAAGTAACTTACATTTTAACTACAGGTGCTTCATGGAAGGGAACAATTGACACGATCTCTGTTTTTATTGATTCAGAAATACCTTTCAACCAAATAGCACCAAGAACTGCATATTTCCATGAAATTTATGAAGAAAATGGAGAAATAAAATTGGAGACAACAACCAGATATCGCGGTTTATCAATTACACCCTATAATTATAATATTGAACAAGGTATTTATAAAATGACTTTTACTGATATTGAACCTGATTTTGATATTGTTATTGGCAAGCCTAAATTGTTTTTAGGTGTTAAAGCCAGCTCGGAAATGGAAGATAAAAACGGTCGATATTCGATAAAAAATATTATTGATGAACGGCCGGAAACAGCATGGGTTGAAGGCAAAAAAGATAGCGGGATAAATGAATTTATTACAATTAACATGTCAGATTATATTGAGTCGGACAGAATTGAGGATGATTATATACCTGGCATGTATAAAATTCAAAAAATAGGCATCATAAACGGATATGCAAAAGATGAAAAGACTTATAAAGAAAATAACAGAGTAAAAAGACTCAGATTGGAATTTAAGAATGGATTAACTGAATCTAAGTTTCTAATATATAAGTTAAAAGATATGATGGATATGCAATATATAGAATTTAATAAGCTGATACTTTTGGACGAAATCGAAATTACGATACTTGATGTATATAAAGGGTCCAAATGGGATGATACATGCATTTCCGAAATTAAAATTTTTCCTGTAATAGAGTAGTTTTGTTGAATTGACTTCTGTAATATTTTTTATTAAATCGAGCACCAGCAGGGTTGGTGGCTTCTAATTTCTGTCTCTTTATTTTTATAATTGATATATTGATGATAAATTAAAGCGTGAAGAACTTTTTTGAATAAATCATTATATTACCATATTTCAAACCTCGTATGTTTTTTGTTGGCAAATTAAAAAATTAATCAACTAATTTGAAAATAACATCAATTACTTCAGTATAATCATCTT
>DAOWML010000266.1 GCA_030643125.1 Bacteroidales bacterium | reverse complement strand
TGGGTTAATTTTGATCTTGAATTTTTAATAATTTCCCATACTTGTGGCGTTACATATATTTGTTGCGATACATTATGATCAAATTCAGATCGTATGGTACTTAAAAGTTCAGATTGTAGTTGTTTTGCTGTCATATTAGGTTTACTAACACGCATTATCAATGATTCCGGTGATAATCTTTCAAGCAACAAAGTTAATCGTTCGTATGCTTGTAATCGAATGGGAGTTATTATTTGCTGATTTTTTGAAATTATCTCATAATTTCTTTTATCCTGATCGTTTTTAACCATTTGCTTAATGATTAATACTGCTGCGATTAATACAATTAATGCAGGTATAGTATATTTTAAGATTTCTAATACTTCGCTCATGTTATTGGTCTTGATTATTTTAGTTGCAATTTATATGATATTGTTTTACAACACAAATTAATACCTTTATTTATTTTATCTTTACATTGTAAATAAAAAGGTTTTAAACTATCTCGTTTAGATCAAATTAAAAAAATAAAACATATTGGTTGATGTAGGCACATTAACCTTTTTTAATTTTTTGAATTATGGAAAATGTTTCGCAAAGAGTATCAAGCTTGGCTATTTCTCAAACTCTTGAGATGAGTCAGAAAAGCCGTGATTTGCAGGCCCAGGGTATTGACGTTATTAATTTAAGTGTTGGAGAACCTGATTTTAATACACCACAGCATATAAAAGAAGCTGCGATTAAAGCAATTAATGACAATTATAGTCATTATTCGCCTGTACCCGGATATCCACAGTTGTTAAAAGCAATATCAGGAAAATTAAAAAGAGAAAATAACCTTGAATACGGAACGGATCAGATTATTGTTTCAAATGGTGCAAAACATTCTTTAGCTAATGTAATTTTATCTTTAGTTAATAAAGACGATGAGGTAATCGTTCCTGCACCATATTGGGTTAGTTATGTTGAGCTTGTTAAACTTGCTGAGGGTAAAAATGTTATTATTGAAACTTCTATTGATTCAGATTTTAAAATTACTCCTAAGCAATTAAAAAATGCCATTACTCCAAAAACAAAGGCAATGTTTTTATGTTCGCCTTCAAACCCTTCAGGTAGCTTGTATTCAAAAAGTGAGTTAAAAGCTATAGCTGAAGTAGTAGCAAATAGTGGAGTAGATATGTTTATTTTATCTGATGAAATTTACGAACACATTAATTTTGTGGGAAAACATGAAAGTATTGCACAATTCGATTTTATTCGCGATAAAGTAATTATTGTTAATGGTGTATCTAAAGGATATGCAATGACCGGATGGCGAATTGGATATATAGCTGCACCAAAATGGATTGCAAAAGCTTGTAATAAAATTCAGGGTCAATTAACATCAGGTGCTTCTTCCATTTCGCAAATGGCTTCTGTTGCTGCACTTAATACCGAAACTACAAGCATTACCGAAATGGTTACAGCTTTCAAACGAAGGAGAGATATAGTTGTTAAATTAACAAGAGAAATAGAAGGATTTAAAATAAATGTACCTGAAGGAGCTTTTTACCTGTTTCCTGAGGTAAAATCGTTTTTCGGAAAATCGGATGGTGAAATAACCATAAAAGATTCATCTGATTTATCAATGTATATTTTAAATAAGGCTCATGTTGCTACAGTTCCGGGGTCTGCTTTTGGTTCTCCTGATTATTTACGATTTTCTTATGCTGCATCTGATGAAAAATTGCAGGAAGCAATAAAAAGAATGAAAACTGTATTAAATAAATTGAAATAGTACAGTCTAAAAAGGTTTCTTGTTAACATACGGGTTAATGTTAATCATCTTTCTCGATATACTTACAAATAGTTGCATATAGCTCTTTTATATTTATTGGCTTTGTAATATAATCGTCACAACCTGCTTTAAAACTTTTTTCTTTTTCTGATGACATAGTAAAGGCTGTTTGAACAATAATTGGAATATTATCATCGATTTGTTTGATTTGGCTTGTAGCCTCTATTCCATCCATAACCGGCATTCTTATATCCATTAGAATAACATCAATATAGGGATTATTTCTAAAAATTTTTACAGCATCCTTTCCATTTTCAGCTTGAATTATCTCTGCATTTGTTTTTTCAAGTGCTTTTTTTAATAAAAGCATATTTGCTTCATCATCTTCAGCTATTAAGATAGTTTTTCCGCTCCAGTCATAATCCTGTTTCGATTTTATTTCTTCTTTATCAAAAGCTATTTTAAAACCAATAATAAGAATATCATCTAACTGTGTTCTTTCTCCTCTCCATTCTTCAAAAGTTTTTTCTAAAATTATCTTTTGATCATTAAGTGTTTGAGAGCAATTTTCAATTAGTAGTTTTTTGAAATTTGCAGATAAATATTTTCTTCCATCTTCTCCACCAAATTGGTCTACAAAACCATCAGAAAATATATAAATTAGATCATCTTTTTGTAACTTAATTATATGATTTTGAAAAGATTCTTTAGCTCTTCGATGAATGCCAATTGGCATTTTATCAGCTTTTGTTTCTAAAAGTTTATTGTTTCGAATTAAATATAATGGATTGTTTGCTCCGGCATATTCTAAAAGATGTTTTTCATGATCAATAATACATAGAGCTATATCCATGCCGTCACGGCTTTCGCCTGATGAGCCTGTTTGACTAAGCGAGCTAATAATATGAATCCTAAGATCATTCAGGATCTCATTAGCATGTATAATGATGTTTTTATTAATAATTTCATTTAAAAAAGTAATCCCCAGCATACTCATTAAGGCTCCGGGAACACCATGTCCTGTACAGTCTGCAGCAGCTATGTATATTTTGTCATCAACTTGTTTTGTCCAGTAAAAATCACCGCTCACTATATCACGTGGTTTGTAAAAAATAAAATGTTCCGAGAGAAGATGCTGAATAAACCTGTTTGGTGGCAAAACAGCCGACTGAATTCTCTTGGCATATAAAATACTATCTTCGATCTTTTTATTTTGTTTTTGAACAAGTTTATGTTGAATCTTAATTTTATGTGTTTGTTCAGCAATTTTATCACCTTGTTTCATAATAAAATCAAGATCTTGTTCCAATAAAGCCTTTTGCTTTACCATATCTGTTTTCTCAACCGCCAGCTTGTCTCTTTCCTTCTGAATTTTAGCTCGCTGGTTGGTAATAACATCACCTTGTTTTATATAGAAATCAGCTTCTTTTTCCAGATCTGAGATTTTCTTTTTATGCTCCTCAATCTCTTTATTTAATACATTTTCGTGTTGCTTAATTTTTGTGATATCATGAGCCAGTAAAACATAACCTAATACTTGTCCTTTTTCAGATTTTAATTCTGAGATCTTAGCAATGAAATGGTTTATCTCAATATCTTTTGATATACTAAATTCAAATTCTTGATTTATTGTTGTTTCCTTAAGTCTTGTGAGATATTTTTCAAGTTTTCTATTAAAATCATCACCAATTTGTACTTGGGTATGGTGCTTATTAATTATTGATTTGGGATTCAGATCAATAATATTATTGTTATGTGGAAATTGAATATCAATGTAAAAGCCTTCAGTATTTAGAATAAACAGAAAGTCTGAAAGCGATGAAACTGTAAAGAAAATATTTTCTTTGCTAAGTTCTGAGCTAACGTTCAAAATTTCCTTATTTGATTTCTGTTTTGTCATTTTAGTAATTAATTAAGTAATATATGTTTAACAATGTTTAATACTTTATAAAAGAAAAACAACAATTTTTTTCATAAGCAAAACATTTATAAGTAGATAGTTATGGCCCAAAAAGGCTAAATGCGAATGAATTAAAGCTCTTCGTATTCAATGTATTTGAAAGGTAT
>DAOWML010000013.1 GCA_030643125.1 Bacteroidales bacterium | reverse complement strand
TATAGTATATTCGCAAAATATTACTGAATTTGTTACAGTAGCCAGTGAATATTGCTCGTTCGTTGAAAATACAGCAAGGTTTACAAAAAAAGATTTTTTGGATAAAGCCAGGAAATTGCTGTCATTAATTTATTTGAAGGGATCCCTTTTACCAAAATTCGAATCCGTTTTCGATGATGGAAATGAAAAATTTGTATCAGAAGAAGAATGGGATTTTATCCATAATTCTGTTCAAGAAAAACTGGACTTTCATGATGATTATAGAGAGGTTTTTGATCCGTTAAGCCACGAACAGGTTGAACAGAGCACTACTTCTATTTCGGATAATTTGGCAGATATTTATCAGGATTTAAAAAACTTTGTTACTCTTTATAATATTGGAACAGAGGAGATCATGAATGATGCATTATGGGAGTGTCAGTTGAATTTCGAAGAATTATGGGGACAGATATTGTTAAATGCATTAAAAGCAATTCATAGTGTATTTTTTGGAGATGATGATTTGGAAGAGAATGAAGACGGTGATAATGTTGACAACGAAAAGCAGGACGATGATATTGATACAAGCAACTGGATATTAACAAAGCGGCAGGCTGATTTTAGAAAAGGAGAGGAGTAAATGTTTGCAGAAAATTTAACGAACGATGAAATAAATGATTTGCCACTTTATCAGTTTAACGGGGGCATTTTTGTTATCGACACTTTTGATAAGTTAGATTATTTTTTGCCTTTAATACAGGAACATAAGATTCCTGGCTTTGATACAGAAACAAAACCAGCTTTTAAAAAAGGTATTATTAATCCGGTATCATTATTACAGTTGACATCATCAACCCAGGCATTTTTAATAAGAATAAATAGAATAGGATTCCCGGACGAAATTAAGAATATACTTAGTGATAAGCGTGTAAAAAAAATAGGTCTGGCCATAAAAGATGATATTAAAATATTAAGAAATATCAGTGAGTTTGAACCTAACAGTTTTATTGATTTGCAGGATTATGTTGAAGATTTTGGTATTGAAGCAAAAAGTTTAAAGAAAATTACTGCAATTGTTTTAGATAAAAGAATATCAAAATCGCAACAAGTAACAAATTGGGAAAGAGAAGAGCTTTCTGAAGCACAGCAAGTTTATGCTGCAACCGATGCCTGGGCTTGTTTGCTAGTTCATAAGAAATTAAATAATGAATAATAATTAAATATGAATTATCCAAAAGTAATATTAAAATCAGGAAAGGACCAGTCTGTTAGACGCTACCATCCGTGGATTTTTTCAGGAGCAATTAAAAAAATCATTGGAAATGTGAATGAGGGTGATCTGGTAATTGTAACCGATAATAAGGATGAGTTTTTAGCTTTAGGACATTATCAGATAGGTTCGATTGCTATTAGGATAATATCATTTGAAGAAAAGGAAATTGACAAAAAATTTTGGCAAGAAAAAATAAGCAATGCATATAAACTAAGAAGAGATTTTGGATTAGCAGAGAATGAAGATAATAATGTTTATCGCCTGGTACATGCCGAAGGTGATGGCTTACCTGGCTTAATTATTGATTTTTATAATGGAACAGCAGTACTTCAAATGCATTCAATAGGAATGTATTTAAATAAAGAGCATATTATTGAAGCATTAAAAGAAATTTATGGCGAAAAATTAACTGCAGTTTACGATAAAAGTGAATCAACAATTCCGTTTAAATCTGGAATAAATGCAAAAAACGAATATGTTTATGGTAGCTCAATCGAAAACATTGTCTTGGAATACGGTAATAAATTCAAAGTAAGTTGGGAAGAGGGCCAAAAAACAGGTTTTTTTATTGATCAACGTGAGAACAGAAAATTATTGGCGGAATATTCAAAAGACAGATCGGTATTAAATGTATTTGGTTACACGGGAGGTTTTTCTGTTTATGCAATGCATGGTGGAGCCAGGTTGGTACATTCCGTCGATAGCTCAAAAAAGGCTATTGATCTTACAAATGAAAATATTCAACTCAATTTCGAAGATACTGGCAGACATGAAGCTTTTGCAGTTGATGCGTTTGAGTTTTTAAATGATATTGATAATAAATATGATGTAATAATTCTTGATCCTCCAGCTTTTGCAAAGCATCGCAATGTGTTGTCTAATGCTTTGCAAGGTTATAAGAGATTAAACGCTAAAGCAATTGAGAAGATCAAACCAGGAGGAATACTTTTTACTTTTTCGTGTTCGCAAGTTGTAAGCAAAGAGAATTTTAGAAAAACGATTTTTGTTGCTGCTGCTAATACAGGACGAAATGTTAGGATTCTACATCAGTTAAGTCAACCTGTAGATCATCCGATTAATATTTATCATCCTGAGGGTGAATATTTAAAAGGATTAGTTGTGTATGTAGAGTAAGTCAGATTATATTATTATTTTTATGATTTTAAAACTTCAAATAATGAAAAGATTATTTCTTATTACCATATTTTTAATTACTGTTGTAGCGCTATCAAAGGCACAGTATATTTTCCCGGTTTCTGAATATTCGTCGGAAATGAAAAATTTCGAATTATCCAATTTTGATATTAACGATACTGTATTATATCTGCCTTTGGGCAAAAGTGGCTTACATATTCTTAACATAAAGGATATAAATAATATTAATGAATTATCGGTTTATACTGAGTATGAAAAACGATCGAGAAAAAAAATATATGGAGTTGCTTATTGTGTAAAAGTAATTAATAACAGGGCATATTTATCGTATGGCCCTTTAGGACTAAAAATTTTAGATGTTACGGATCCTACTATGCCATACCAATTGGGAACATATTATCGATATCAGGATGTTTACTGTTCTGAAATTTATGAAAACTATGCACTATTGGGTTATATAGGTATGGGTTTAGAAATTGTTGATTTAAGCAATTTAGATGATATTAAAATGGTTTCCAGAAATAATATTCGGGATTTTTCTGTTAAAAATATTCAGGTTATCCCTCCTTATATTGTTGTTTCAGGAGGGAACAGGGGGCTTAGGACATTTAAATTCCAGGAACCTTTTACAAAATTTAAGCAAGCTGAATTTCCAAGAGATTATTTAACAGGTAATGATGTTAATAAAATTCTTGTTAAGGATTCAAACGGTTATTTAGCAAACGATTCTAGAGGATTAACCGTTTTAAATATGAAATTGCCATTATATCCGCTTGAAGTAAATAATATTAAAACAGAAGGAAGAGCTACCGATATTATAATAGATGGAAATTACATTTATGTTACTTGTGGGAAATGCATTGAGGTATACGATATTAAAGAACCCGAAAAACCGATCAAAGTATACGAATACATTGATAAAAATAAAAAGTTTGAAAGCTTAAAAATGTATAATAAACATTTGTTTGCATTGTATAGTGATGGAAACAGAAATTATGGAATTGTTATTTTCCAGGTTGAGTGATTCTCGTTTTTAGATAAAAACAAATTTAATTTTCAAGATTCCAGGTTAACAAATCTTGTGCATCCTTAATAATCTTATTATTATCCAATAACCATTGAATTACTTTTAAGCTTTTCTCTTTGTTTTTACCGTTTTTTGAAACTAATTCATCCAATGAGACTAAATTGTATTGAAGTTTTTCTTTTAACTCATCAAGAATTAAATCAAACTCATATTTGCTTAAATCAAGTTCGTTCCTTCGTGTACATACATCACATTGTCCGCATCTGTCAGGGTTTTTATCTCCAAAGTAACTGAGAAGAATTTGACTTCTGCATTTATTATTTGATGAGGCATAATGCAACATAGTATCTATTCGTTCAATATATCTGCTTTTCCTGAATTCGTAATTTTCTTTCGAAATATGAAGTGATTTATCATCAAGTCTTTCTTCTGTGAAAACAATTAAAGGGTTTTTCTTTTGAGGGATATAATTTAAAATTCCTAGTGATTTTAAGTTATTTAGATACTTGTATACAACTTCAATATCAATATTGGCTTTCTTAGCCAGTGAGCGTTCATCAATATTTACATAATCTGAAAATAAGCCGGTATAAGATCTGAGAACAAGTTTTATAAAACCATCGAATTTTGCATTTGCAATTTGAAACTTATATAAGTCATCTCTTCCTCCTAAGAAATGAAGTTTCGACATGCTGAATAACTCATCTGTAAGCTCAATGTAACCTTCTCTTTGCAGAAACTTTAAGCTACTGTGAATTGTCATTATATTAAAATTGTAATTCTTTGCAAAATCAGAAATGATAAAATCAAACGACATGTATTTGCCTCCACCATAAGGAATCTTAAAATAATTACCTAAGGCCTGATATACAGCTTTTATTTCCTTTATCTCAGGAAAACTTGTTGTAATCCTTTGCTCTGCTTTAACCTTATCAGAATTATTGTATAATAAAACAGCAACCGCTTTTTTTTCATCTCTTCCTCCGCGCCCGGCTTCCTGAAAGTATGATTCAATACTATCCGGTAAATCTAAATGAATTACAAAACGTACATCTGATTTGTCTATGCCCATACCGAATGCATTAGTCGAGACCATCACTCTTATTTTTCCGACTTTCCATTCATTTTGTTTTGTATTTCGGGCTTCGTGGTTTAATCCGGCATGATAGTAATCGGCAGAGATATTATTTTTACTTAAAAACAAAGCAGTCTCTCTTGTTTTCTTCCTGTTGCGAACATAAATAATTCCGCTTCCCTTAACTTTGTTAATTGTTTCAACTAAGTAATTTAATTTATCATCAAGTTCACGTACCAGGTAAATAAGGTTTTTACGTTCGAAACTTTTCCGATAAACATTTTTTTCTTCAAAATGTAATTTATCCTGTATATCATCAACTACTTTAGGGATAGCAGTTGCAGTTAAAGCAAGAAATGGTACATCTGAAACTAATTCGCGTAACTCTGATATTTTTAAGTATGATGGTCTAAAATCGTATCCCCATTCCGAAATACAATGTGCTTCATCAATGGCAATTAAATTCACATTCATGTGTTTAACTCGTACCCTGAAAATTTCTGTTGCAATACGTTCCGGAGATATATAAAGGAACTTAACTTTTCCATAAATACAGTTTTCAAGGGCAATGTCAATTTCGTTTTTGGTCATTCCTGAATAAATGGCAATTGCTTTTATATCTCTCTTATGAAGATTTTCAACCTGATCTTTCATTAAAGCAATTAAAGGAGTGATAACAATACAAATACCTTCTTTAGCCATTGAAGGTACCTGGAAAGTAATTGATTTTCCACCACCGGTTGGCATAAGAGCAAGGGTGTCTTTTCCTTCCATTACAGAACAAATGATATCTTCTTGTAATGGTCTGAACTTTGAGTAGCCCCAATATTTAATTAATATTTGTTCGTATCTGTTCATTAATTATCGGAAGATACAAAATATTTTATGAAGATTAAAAAATAAAATGTATCGATATTATCATATTTTCACCTGAAATTAAGCTAATTTTTTGTAATTTGGCACAATTTTAAAATACACAAAAACCTATATTAGAATGTCATTTTTAAAGGATAAAATAGCATTTGAAGGACTTACATTTGATGACGTATTGTTAATTCCTCAATATTCGGAAGTGTTACCACGAAATGTAGATGTTTCAACGCAATTCTCACGGAATATTAAGTTAAATATTCCAATCGTTTCTGCTGCAATGGACACAGTTACTGAGGCGCAATTAGCTATTGCAATTGCACGAGAAGGTGGTATAGGAGTTATCCATAAAAATATGAGTATTGAAGAGCAGGCTAAGCAGGTTAAGACTGTTAAGCGTGCTGAAAGTGGAATGATTCATGATCCTATAACAATTAAGCAGAATAATACCGTCTCTGATGCTCTGAATCTTATGAAAGAGTATAAAATTGGTGGTATACCTGTAGTAAATGATGAAAATATTTTAATTGGTATTGTTACAAATCGTGATTTGCGATTTGAATATCATTTGGAAAAAAAGATTTATGAGGTAATGACATCAGAAAATATTATTACTACTCAAAGAGCAACCGATTTAGAAAAAGCAAAGAAATTTTAAAACGTCATAAAATTGAAAAATTACCTGTTGTTGATGATGATAATAAGTTAATAGGTTTATTAACATACAAAGATATTACGAAAGTTAAAGATAATCCTTTTGCTTGTAAAGATACTAAAGGACGATTACGTGTTGCAGCAGGTGTAGGTGTTACAGCTGATACGCTTGAAAGAGTTGAAGCTCTTGTTAAAGTAGGAGTTGATGCAATCGTAATTGATACAGCACATGGTCATTCCAAAGGTGTTATTGATATGCTAAAAGCTGTTAAAAAACGATTTACAGGAATCGATGTTATAGTAGGAAATATTGGTACAGGTGAGGCTGCAAAAGCTTTAGCAGAAGCAGGAGCAGATGCTGTGAAAGTTGGTATAGGGCCGGGTTCAATATGTACAACAAGGGTTATAGCTGGTGTAGGTTTGCCTCAGCTGACAGCAATTTATGAAGTAGCTAACGCGATAAAAGACTCAGGAGTTCCTGTAATTGGAGATGGTGGTTTACGATACTCTGGTGATATTGTTAAAGCTATTGCTGCCGGAGCAGATACTGTAATGGCAGGATCGTTATTTGCCGGTGTTGAAGAATCACCCGGGGAAACTATTATTTATAACGGAAGAAAATTTAAATCATATCGTGGAATGGGATCTATTGAAGCAATGCAACAAGGTTCAAAAGATCGATATTTCCAAGATGTTGAAGATGATATTAGCAAGTTGGTACCAGAAGGAATTGCTGCTCGCGTGCCGTTTAAAGGTAGCTTGTCTGAGGTAATTTACCAGTTAGTGGGAGGATTAAGGGCTGGAATGGGTTACTGTGGTGCGCCCAATATTGAAACATTAATGAATTCTAAATTTATAAGAATTACGAATGCAGGTGTAACCGAAAGTCATCCTCACGATGTGGCTATTACTCGTGAAGCACCTAATTATAGCCGATAATTTTAAATGTTTATAATTACTCGATTTAAATCTTAGGCACATGAAAAAAATATGCTTAATAATTTGTTCTGTTTTAATAATTAATAACTTATTTTCTCAAGAGCTAAATAATGAGGTCTTATTAACAATTGATGATAAAGAAATTACAAAAGAAGAATTTCAAAGAATTTATGATAAGAATAAAACCAATCTTTCAACTGGTGAAGTTACTTCTGTAGATGAATATCTTGATCTTTTTATCAATTTTAAGCTTAAGGTTTATGAGGCGGAAAGGTTAGGACTTGATACAACCCGATCTTTCATAAACGAATTTGAGGGATACAGGAAGCAGCTTGCACATCCTTATCTTGTCGATAATATGGCAAATAAGAAGGTTATTAAGGAAGCGTATGAAAGAATGCAATATGAGATCAGGGCAAGCCATATTTTGATTAAACTTTCTTATGATGCATTCCCTGAAGATACACTTGCTGCTTATAAAAAAGCAATGGATATCCGAAGACGAATTTTAAAGGGAGAACCATTCGAGAGTGTAGCCAAAGGCAGCTCCGACGATCCTTCAGTTAAGAACAATGGTGGAGATTTAGGTTATTTTACAGTATTTCAAATGATATATCCTTTTGAAAATGCGGTGTATAATTCTGAAATAGGGGAAGTAACAAAACCTGTCAGAACCAGATTTGGTTATCATATTGTAAAAGTAACTGATAAAAGAAAAGCACGAGGGCAGATTAAAGTTGCTCATATAATGTTAACAGTTCCCCGAGGAACTACACCTGAAGTTGAAAAACAAAAGAAACAATTAATTAATGAGTTGTATCACAGAGTTAAGCAAGGTGATAATTTTTCAGAACTTGCAAAAGAGTATTCTGATGATAAGGGATCTGCAAGAAATGGAGGCGAATTACCTTGGTTTGGTGCCGGTAGAATGGTTGAAGAATTCGAAAAAGCTTCTTTTAAATTAAAATCAAATGGGGAAATTTCACAACCTGTTCGAACAGGTTTTGGCTGGCATATAATTAAAAGAATTGATCGAAAAGAGATTCCTTCTTTTGAAGATGCTGTTGCTGAAATTACGAGAAAAGTGGGAAAGGATCAAAGAGCCGGTATTGCACGTAAGTCGTTGATAAATAAATTAAAACTTGAATATAGTTTTATCGAAGAAAAAGAAAATGTTCCTGTAAAATATGATACTATTGAAAATGTTTTTGTTTTGAAACAAGAATATTTAATGCAGGGTGCTGGTTTAAACAAAACATTATTTTCTTTTTTAGATAAGATTTATCTGGAAAAAGATTTTGCCAAATTTGTAGAAAATAAAAAAAATAAAAAGAAACTTAAACCATATAACTATAAAGTTTTATATGAAGAATTTATAGAAAATAAAATTCTGGAAGTTGAAGAAACAAGATTAGAGGAAAAATATCCTGATTATAAGTATTTGTTAAAAGAGTATCATGATGGAATGTTACTTTTTGAAATAACCGATCAGAAAATATGGTCTAAAGCTGTTGATGATTCAGTGGGTCTTAGAAATTTCTACAATACTCATAAAAAGAGTTATATGTGGGATGAAAGGTGGAAAGGATCTATTTATTTTTGTTCAAACGAACAGATACATAATAAAGTGTCGAAAATTGTGGTTAAGAAAAGTTTTGGAAAAAAAACTACAAACCAAGATTTATTAAAACAATTTAATACTGATGAGGAAGTTTTAAAGATTACTACAGATATTTTTGAACAAGGAGAAAATGAAGTGATAGATGATTTAGTTTGGGATAAAAAGCACATAAATATTAACAAACAATATGTAGTGCATAAAGGAAATAAAATTGCTCCTGATGTAAAGGAACTTAATGAATGTAAAGGCTTAGTCATTTCTGATTATCAGGACTATTTAGATAATGAGTGGAAGAAAAGTTTACGCGAGAAATACAATATAATAGTCAATAATTCAGTTTTATCATCTATAAAATAAATAGTCATGATAAATGTTAATTTAAAAAAAATACTCGTATTCTTTCTTGTTGTTTTTGCATTTTCGTGTAGCAAAAGCGATAATGAAATTGAAGATATACCTTTGGCAAGGGTGCATAATAAGTTTCTTTACGAATCTGATATTAAAAGCTTGTTTAATTCAAATATTTCAAAAGAAGATAGTATAGTTGTAGCTAGAAACTATATAAATGATTGGATAAAAAAGCAATTATTAATGCAAAAAGCTGAATTAAATTTAAATGAGGAAAGTAAAGATATTGAAAAGCAAATTGAAGATTACCGGTCGTCTCTTTTAATTTTCAAGTATAAACAAGAGTTGATAAAACAAAAACTTGATACAATAATTACTAACCAGGAGATAGAAAATTATTATAATGAATATTCAGGTAATTTTATACTAAATCATAACATTGTAAAAGCATTATTCCTTAAGATATCAAAAGAAGCACCTGAAAATGATAAAGTTAAGCGTTGGTATAAATCTAACGACCAGGAAAATTTGTCAAGATTAGAGGATTATTGTTATCAGTATGCTACAAAATTTGATGATTTTGATAATAAATGGATCCCTTTCAATAATTTACTGATCGAAATTCCGACAAATATTAATGATCAGGAAAGGTATTTAAGGTATAATAAATATATTGAAACAGAAGACGATTTATTTTACTATTTTGTTAAAATTAATGAATATAGTTTAAAGAGTACAGTTCAACCTTTGGAATACGCACAGTTAAAGATAAAAAGCATTTTGTTAAATAAACGAAAATTTACTTTTATTGACGAGCTTGAGAATACAATATATAATGATGCACTTAATCGTAACGAATTTATAATTTATTAAAATAATACAATATGAAAATTACTTTTTCAAAACAAATATTTTTTATTCTGGTATTTACTTTTTCTATTAATGTTGCCAACAGTCAGGAAAAAATGATGATTGATAGAATTGCAGCTACTGTTGGCGATAAAATAATTTTGCAATCAGATATAGAAAACCAGGTTTTACAAATAATGTCGCAGGGATATGCAACTTCTTCAGGTATGGATTGTGAAGTGTTACATCAGTTATTAACTCAAAAATTACTGTTAACTCAGGCTGAGTTAGATAGTATTGAGGTTGGAATAAGTAGAGTTGAGTCCGAATTAGAGCGTAGATTAATGTACTTTGTCAGACAGGTTGGCTCTGAAAAGAAACTAGAAGAGTTTTATAACAAATCAATGATAGAGATTAAAGAAGATTTCAGGCCACTTATCGAAGAACAGTTGAAAACACAAATGATGCAAAACTCTCTTGTTGCTGACCTGAATGCTTCTCCAAAGACTGTTAAAAAGTTTTATAAAGATCTGCCTGAAGATAGTATTCCACTGGTTAATACCCAATATGAAATTAATCAGATTTTAGTTTACCCGTCACAAAACGAAGATGCAAAAAATGAATCAAGGGATAAGCTTTTAAGTTTGCGACAAAGAATTATTGATGGGGAAAGATTTTCAACATTAGCTGTTTTATATTCTCAGGATCCGGGTTCTGCAAGAAGAGGTGGAGAACTGGGGTTTAGATCAAGAGATGAACTTGATCCGGAATTTGCAAAGGCTGCTTTCAGGTTAACCGATGATGGAGGTATTTCCAGGATTGTTGAATCAGAATATGGATTTCATATTATTCAGTTAATTGCAAAAGAAAGTAACCAGGTAAATGTTCGCCATATATTAATTATTCCTGAAGTTAATATTGAGCAAAAGGTGGCTGCTAAAAATAAGCTTGACAGTATTTCAAACTTAATTAAGCTTGATAGTATAAGTATTGATAAAGCAGCATTAAGATTTTCAGAAGATGAGCAGTCGCGTTTAAACGAGGGTTTAATGGTTAATCCGATGACTGCCTCTACACGATTTGCCCTTGATGAGCTACCATCTCAGGAGTATAATATTATAAAAAAATTAAAAGTTGGAGAAATATCTGAACCATTCGAGTCGAGAGATAAAAACGGTAAAATTGCTTATAAAATTATTAAGATTAAAAACCTAATTGAATCTCATAGAGCAAATATAGATGATGATTATGAGTTAATAGAACAAATGACTCTCATGGGAAAACAACAAGGAATTATTGAAAAATGGATTCAGGAAAAGAAAAAGACAACATATATTCATATTGACGAGTCATTTTTAAAATGCGAGTTTTTAAAAGATGGATGGATAAAGTAAAATTTAGTTAAACCATTTTAATGAACAAATCTCTTTTTCGTGTTATTCTATTATTATACTTCTTAAGTATTTTATCTGGTTCTGTGCTTTTTGCTCAAAAAAAGGAACAAATAAATATTCTAAATTCTAATTCATTTGAATATGACAAGAATATTGGAGAAGGCATACGACGTTTTATTGGCAATGTAATATTTGAACACCAGAACGCTACCATGTATTGTGACAGTGCTTACATCTATAGTGGACAAAATTTAATTCATGCATTTAGCAATGTGCATGTTAACAGGGGAGATACTTTGCACCTGTATGGCGATTTTATGTTGTATAATGGAGATACCGATATTGGTAAATTCAGAAATAATGTTAGGTTAGAAGATAATGAAACTACTTTATATACCGATTCACTTAATTTTAATAATGCAACAAATATTGCCTATTATTTTGAAGGCGGTAAAACAATTAATGAGGAAAATACTTTAACAAGTGTAATAGGATATTATTATGCTAACGACGATTTATTTTTTTATAAAGATAGTGTAGTTGCTATAACGCCGGATTATACAATTTATACTGATACATTAAAATATAATACCGAAGATAAAATAGCTTATTTTCTTGGCCCTACGAATATTTACAACGAAGAAAATCATTTGTATGCAGAAAATGGCTGGTATAAAACCGAAGAGAAAAAGTTTCAGTTTAATGAAAATGCACGATACCAGAATAAAGAGAAAATACTTAAAGGTGATAGCTTATATTACGATGAACTGAATGGAATTGGTATTGCAATTCAAAATATTGAAATGATTGATACTACTGAGAACATTATTCTGAAAGGAAATTATGCATATTATACCAAAGAACCTGAAAGTTTTCTTGTTACCGACAGTGCCTTGTTAATACAAGTTTCTAATTATACCGATTCGTTGTTTTTACATTCAGATACAATTACTTCAAATTATGATACAAGTGGTTATAGGATTTTAAAAGCCTATCATAAGGTTAAAATATTCAGGGAAGATTTTCAGGCTCGATGCGATTCAATGGTTTATAATTTTCAAGACTCCGTAATTACAATGTTTACTGAGCCAATTTCATGGTCCGAAGGCAGTCAAATGACAGCTAAAAAGGTAGAAGTACACATAAAAGATGAGAAAATAGATTTCTTTAAACTCATAAATACAGCTTTTATAGTTTCGCAAGAAGATACCTCAAGATATAATCAGATAAGAGGGAAGGAAATGGTAGGTTATATCCGTAATAATAAATTACATAAAATTGATGTTTTTGGAAATGGCCAAACTATTTATTTTACCGTAGACGAAAAGGAAAACGAAATTGTAGGCGTAAATTTTTCAGAAAGTAGCGATATTATAATCTATATGAAAAATGGTCAGGTTAGCAGAATTAATATGATAAAACAACCAACCGGTACTTTATATCCTCTTGGTGAACTTGAAGAAACTAAACTGAAAGGATTTCAATGGCTTGAAGATTTAAGGCCAAAATCAAAAATGGAAATATTCTTTTGGGAGTAAAAATATAAGGGACTTTTATTGAAGTCCCTTTTGTTATTCTAATATTCATCTTCGTTAAAAAAGAAATCGTCTTTACTTGGATAATCAGGCCAAATGTCCTCAATACTATCATAGATTTCACCTTCATCTTCAATCCCCTGAAGGTTTTCAATTACCTCTAATGGCGCACCAGAACGAATACCATAGTCAATAAGTTCTTCTTTACTTGCTGGCCATGGTGCGTCTTCCAGTTTTGATGCTAATTCTAATGTCCAATACATATATAATTAATTTAATTATACCCTTAAAATTTTGCAAATATAGAAATAAAATTGAAAAACAAAACTTTTTTATTAAATTCTCGGTTTCCAGGGTGTCTCTTTAGCAAATAAGTCTATAGAAAGCTTTCGCGAAAGGACAAATAAATAATCAGATAATCTGTTTAAATATTGAATAACTTTCTCGCTATATTTAAACTGGTCTTGTACTTTTATAGAAATTCTTTCAGCTCTTCGGCAAATATTTCTTGCAATATGGCAATATGAAACTATTGTATGCCCCCCGGGTAAAATAAACGATCTTAATGGAGGTAAATCTTTTTCCATCTTATCAATTTCTTTTTCTAAAGTTTCAATATCCCGATCATATATTTCAGGAATTTTGATATTGCAATTGTCACAATCTGTTGCCAAAATTGATGCGCATGTCATAAGCCTGTCCTGAATTTCTATTAACTCAGATATTGCATGATCATCAATTTTTTGATCTCGTATTAATCCTATGTACGATATTAGTTCATCAATTGTGCCATAAGCCTCAATTCTGTCATGATACTTTGGAACTCTTGTTCCTCCAATAAGAGATGTTTCGCCTTTATC
Source organism: Bacteroidales bacterium (assembly GCA_030643125.1). Taxonomy (GTDB): domain Bacteria; phylum Bacteroidota; class Bacteroidia; order Bacteroidales; family UBA12077; genus UBA12077. The sequence continues at coordinate 2,563 of DAOWML010000013.1, read as the reverse complement.
GCCTGTTTTTGTATATATTTTCATATTCATAATGAACTATTTTTATGAGACAACGAAACTATTTAAAATTTGTTTGGATTTTTTAACAAAAAATTAATTAAATGATGCGGGATTAGGATTTATTTCATCTGATTCAATCATACCATCCATTAAACGAATAATCCTATGTGCATGTTTTGCAATATCTTCTTCATGCGTGACAATAATTATCGTATTACCTCTTTGATGAATTTCATCAAATAAATTTAATATATCCCCGGATGTTTTTGAATCAAGGTTACCTGTTGGTTCATCGGCTAAAATAATTGATGGTGAGTTTACCATAGCACGTGCAACAGCAACTCTTTGCCTTTGACCTCCCGATAATTCATTTGGTTTATGAACGATTCTATCTTCAAGCCCTACGCTTATAAGAACTTCTTTGGCCTTAGCCAATCTGTCCTCTTTATTTACTCCTGCATAAATTAGAGGGAGAGAAACATTTTCCAAAGCTGTATATCTGGGAAGTAAATTAAACGTCTGAAAAACAAAACCAATTTCTTTATTTCTTATTTCAGCTAACTGATCATCTTCCAAATGACTTACATTGGTGCTGTTTAAAATATAATCCCCTCCTGTTGGTGTATCCAAACAACCAATTATATTCATTAGAGTAGATTTACCTGAACCTGAAGGCCCCATTATGGCTACATATTCATTTTTATTTATCGATAACGAGACAGATCGCAATGCACGTATTGTTTCGGTACCAACCTGGTAATTCTTTATTAATGTATTGATTTCTATTATTTTATTCATTATTAGATACTTGTCTGATTACGAAAATACGAATTTAATCAATTTTAAAAGTATTACTGAATTTTTTACTTAAAATTTAATAACATAATGTTGATATGACAATTCTTTCCTGAAAAAGATTAAACCCATTCGAAATATATCAACAGAAACTCTCACTTTTGGGTGATTCTTTATTTCAGTCCATGCTTCTTCCATTTCATCTGACCAGTGAAAATCGTCAAAAATAAAAATGGTTTCATTATGTATTTTTTCTAAACATGAATTGAAATAATTTATAGTGTTTTGTTTTTTATGATTTCCATCGAAAAAAACTAAATCAAACTTATCATATTTTTCAAGAACAGAATTCAGAATATTATCAAAATCGCCATGGATAAATTCAGTGTGATGCTTAAATTCTGATGCTGTTTTTTTTGCAATTTTTATTTTTTCTTCAATACCTTCAATACTTTTAAAATTTGATTGAGGAGCTGCCTGTGCAATATATGCACTGCTTATTCCTACTGATGTGCCAAGCTCAAGTATCTCCGTTGAATTAAAATATTTAATAAGATTATAAATTAGTTTCCCGTATTTTCGATTAATTGAAGATCTTTTTACGATTTTGCCAATTGTTATTTTATTAGATTTTTTATAGCTTGTTCCTGCTCCAATTTCACTAAATTCCAGAACTTCTTTCGATTTTCGAAGTTTATTATAAACATCAAATACTTTATTTAAGGTTTCATCATTACTTTTATTATTTAACACATTTATTATAAGCTTATAAATAAATGGTGAATGAATTCCATGTCCTTTCTTATGCTTCGCAAAAAGCCAATATTTAATATACTTTAAAGCATATTTTAATTGAGAAATCATATTTTTTGGCTATATATTATTTTGAGGTGTTGGTTTATACTTTTTAGGGGCAACGCCCCGGTAGGTAATAGCACGGGGTGTAGTGTAACGAAATCCTGTGTTATTGAATTAATATTTAAATAAAAGCCCTGTAAGGGCGATACATGATTGATCTGTCTGCTGACAGGCAGGTCTTTAATAAAGTTGTTAATCCTAAATGTATTGTTCATTATATTCTATGTTCATATTCATCTCACAGGGCTACATTACACTTCGCCCTGTGTTATCACTTTCCATCCCTTCGGGATTATAATTTTAAATTAATACAAAGATAAATCTTTTTTTAAGCCAGCACCTCAAAATAATAATTAGCCGATTTTTTAAAAATCAAAAAAAGCTTAATATTGTGAAACGAAAGTAATTCTTTTAAAGTTTATAAGCATTAAAAACCTTGAACTTTAAACTTTGAATTTTAAACTAAATGTCTATTTTACAACAAGAAATAAAATATTTATCCGGAGTTGGACCTAAAAGAGCCGAATTGCTCAATAAGGAGTTGAATATTTATAATTTCGAAGATTTGTTGTACTACTTTCCTTATAAATATATTGATCGATCAAAATTTTATAAAATAAGTGAGCTAAATCCAAATTTGCCATATGTACAATTAAAAGGAAAAATTGTTGGTTTGGAAACGATAGGAGGAGGCCGGAAAAAGAGGCTGGTAGCTTTTTTTTCTGATGGTACAGGAACTATTGAATTGCTTTGGTTTAAAGGATTGAGTTATATTCAGAAAAGTTTATTGTTAAATACCGAATACATTGTTTTTGGGAAACCCGGATATTTCAGTGGAAAATATAATATTATCCATCCTGAAATAGAGAATGCTTTAAAAACTCAAAATGTTATTAGTGCTAAATTACAG
>DAOWML010000319.1 GCA_030643125.1 Bacteroidales bacterium | reverse complement strand
CTTTTTGATTTAAGTTATATAAGCCTATTGGTATAATTTGTACATTAGAATTTGTTCTGCTAACACTTGCAATAAACTCTCGGCTTACAATTGGGTTTCTATCATTTTCGGAGTTTAATACATATAAAAAAAGAGAATCGGCCTTTTCAGTAAAAATAAATATCTCTTTTATACTGTCGTTATTGTAATCTCCGGCAAATATTTTACAATTCTTAATCGGGGACTCAAAGAAGTTCCACAAAGATTTAAAATTATTCTGTGAATCGTATAAATATAAAGTTGGCTGAAAAATTCTGTCGTAATGGTAATATTGTATTTTCTCGCTATTGCCATCATTATCTAAATCAAAATAGTATACCTCACCTTTATTACTGATCACTGATTCGTCAATTATTTCAGTATAATAACGAGGTAAGTACCTGGCAAATAAAAAAATTACCAGAAGACTTAAAACAAACCCAATAGTTAATGGATGAACTAAATAACTACTCCACTTCTTAATCACCACACAAAATTTTTCTCTTTTTTAAATTGAATGTCGAATTTAACACTATTTCTTCAATAAAAAAATGATTTAAACACTAATTAATTAACAGATTAGGATTTTATTTTATAAGGATAACTCAAATAATGTTTTATAAGCTATATTATATTACTGTACTCAATAAATGTGTTGCTATATTGTTAAAAAATCAACAAACCATCCTCGCTACCGCACGATTGCATCGTGTGGTTATTTACTAATACTATTTAATAACAATAATATCATCTACTATTCCTTTTTCTTTCTGGCAATAATGAAAACTGTCTATAAGAATATTCTTGTATTCGTTTTTGGTAAATACATCTAACCACTCCACTACTGCAAAACTTACAAAATAAACACCTTCAGGATTATGAAATTTATAATTTCGGCTCATACAACCAAATATAAAATATTTCTTTTACTTTTGTATAGTATAAATAAATATCTGTAAAGTTTTAAACCACACGAAAGATTCGTGCGGCAGCGGGTTTAATTTCATATACTTTGTTATTTCACATGTACGATCAATTCATTTTTTAGCCACTCAAAAGCCTCTTCCTGGTTATAATCTAGTCCTAACCTTATTAAACCTTCCATATCACCAGAAAAATTTAAATTCTTTTGTTTTTCTTCTAAATTCAACAAGAATTGCTTTTTAGTTGGAGGTTTTTCAACTACGAATTTCATGTACTCATTATAACAATGAATAATTTCGTCATAGTCAATCTCTGCATTTTGATGCGCATAATACAAATCAAATAAATCCCTACCCTTCTTTCGTTGGTATAATGCTCTTAGTTTCGTTCCTAAAAGCTCATTTAGATTATATGTAGTAATGTCAGCTTTACCTGAAAACCATTCGTTTTTTACTTCGAACGGAAACTTCTTCCAATCCAACACACTAAAATGCTCTTTACAGTTTATCTCAATTTTTAATTTTAATGGTATTTCTTCATATTCTGAAGTAAATCGGTAAACAATTGTATTATTACTTTTCTTTTGTTTTACTTTTCGCTTTTCTTCAAAAAAATCAATAACCTTGTCAATACGATCTAATATATCACCAATTGCCCCTTCTTTTATTTGAACCAAATCAATGTCTTCTGAATACCTTGGTGTCGGATTCAGATATAATTTATGTATAGCTGTTCCACCCCTAAAGGCAAGGTTTTCCCGCAAAAAATCATCGCTAAATATTGCAATCAATGCTCTGCTTATAATTAAATCTTGTTCAATTTGCGCAAATGTTTTCCATGGCGCTTGCTCCTGCCATCTTGCTATATAAGGTTTTGGTATCATAAATCACTTTCAAGTTCTATATTAACATCAACTTTCCACTTATTTTTAGCTTTTCCGGCTTTTTGTCCTTTTTCTGAACTTAATAATACCGGAAAGAAATTTGATTTTTGTAAATAATCATACAATTGGTCTATTATCACCTGATCAACTTGTATTTCCTCTAATAAATAACCTATTCTTTGTATTGTACTTTTATGAGGATACCAGGATAAAAGATCTTTTATATCCTGTTTTGTTATTTCTTCAATCAATTCTTCAATTATGGCTAACATTCTGTTTAATCCGCCTAATTTCCCTTGATAATGAACAAGGTCAACCAATGTTAATACAGGGGAAGAAATATTAAAATATCCTGCATCTGACTTTTTCTTAATAATATTTTTCTTTGGCCAATTGGAAGTATTAAAAAAATTAATATTAACGGATTCCTTTTTTATATCATATACTGACGGAAGAGAAGTAATAACATAATCCTTTTGAATTTGCTGATGACTAGCTCCATGAAATTTCGCAGCAGAATAAAACGCTATATAATAATTCTTTTGAAGATAATTAGACAACTTATCTATATACAGTTCTATTGGTAAAACACCAAATTTCTTATATCTGGGTGGAATAATCAAATAAAATCCTTTTCTAAGGCTAACTATCTGCTTCTTTTCGACTAATCTGGAAAGTTCACGTTTTAATGCAAATCCCGATAAAGTTGACCTTTCCAATATCTCATTCCTTGAAAAAGCATATTCTTCATTACTTAATAGTTTATTTATGTATTCTGCAATAATCATTTTTAGTAAAATTTCTAGCAAGGTACCTAATTTCGGTAACAATCACGAAAAAATACTAAGATATTTTTTGAGTTCAATTCTTTTTAGTAAAATTTCGAAAAGAATACCATTTTTCGGTAATTATCTCGAAAAGACACTATTGAAATAATAACTTAATTTCCTCCACATGTCAGATTTAGTTTTAGAGAATCTTATCACCTTTTATCTGAATTATATTTTAGCTTGTTACTTAAGATGCATCTATTATGTATTTTATGATGGAGATAACTATAGCCAAACCAGGAAAGTTGATTTTTGTTTTATCTATGTTTAACCTGATAAAATAAAAAAAGCTTAGAATTTCTTCTAAGCTTCTCATTTT
>DAOWML010000314.1 GCA_030643125.1 Bacteroidales bacterium | reverse complement strand
GAATCTTTTTATGGTGATTTATCGGCAATTTTAATTGAGAATCTTCCGTTCTGGACATATTTTATTAAAACTCCTAATCAGGAAATTGCTCTTATGAGCGAGTGGGAAGAGAAACTGGATAAAATTGCCAGTGCAACTCTTAAAGAAAATGTAACAAATATAGCGGGTGTTCCTTCGTGGATGCTTGTTTTAATTAAATATATTCTCGATTTAACAGGCAAGGACAATCTTTTGGAAGTTTGGCCAAACCTGGAATTGTTTACTCATGGAGGAGTAAGCTTTGAGCCATATCGTGAACAATTTCGAAAGCTTATCCCTGGTTCAAAAATGAATTATCTTGAAACATACAATGCTTCGGAAGGATTTTTTGCAATTCAAGACCACCCGGAAGAAAACGATATGCTTTTAATGCTTGATTATGGAATTTTTTATGAGTTTATTCCTGTGGAAGAAATTGACAAACCAAATCCTAAAATATTGCATATTGATGATGTAGAGCTTAATAAAAATTATGCAATTGTAATTTCAACAAATTCTGGATTATGGCGATATCTTATTGGCGACACTGTTACTTTTACATCATTATATCCACATAAAATAAAGATTAGTGGTCGCACAAAACACTTTATTAATGCCTTTGGCGAAGAAGTAATAATTGATAACGCCGAAAAAGCTTTAAAGGAAGCTACTGCTCAAACGGGAGCGTTAATTAGAGACTATACTGCAGCACCTGTTTTTATGGATAAAGGAAGAAAAGGAGGGCATCAGTGGCTAATAGAGTTCGAAAAAATGCCGGGTGACATTAATAAATTTACTGATATTCTGGATATTACTTTACAAAAAGTAAATTCCGATTATGAAGCAAAACGCTATAAAGATATTGCTCTTGAGAAGCTTGTGCTTACCATAGCAAAAGAAAAATTGTTTTATAATTGGTTAAAAGCCAAAGGGAGAATTGGTGGTCAGAATAAAGTTCCCCGGCTTGCAAATAATCGTGAGTATATTGATGAACTGTTAATGCTTAATCAAAAAATGTGATTTGTACCTATGCCTATATCCTTTATTCTACCCATATTAGTTAGTATAATTTTTTCGGTTTCACAGCCGGGATATGTTCTCGAAAAGGAGCTGGATTATAAAGCCGACTTTTTTACAAGCGACCAGTTAGGCAATTTGTATATTATTAAAAATACAGAATTAAAAAAAGTTGATTTCGAAAATAATAAGGAAAAAAATTATAGTAACTCACTTTTTGGCAAAATTAGTACTGTTGATGCTTCAGATCCTTTCAGAACACTTTTGTTTTATAAAGATTTTAATAAAATAGTATTTCTTGACAAAAATCTTTCGGAGATTATTAGCCCTATTATACTGGATGATTTGGGATACTATAATGTTTTGTCGGTATGTCAATCTGTTAATGGAGGATTTTGGTTATTTGATCAAAGTTTAAGTCAGTTAGTATATATCGATAAAAACCTGAACACTGTAAAGAAAAGTTCTCAACTGTCTGATTTGCTTGGTCAAAATATTGAGCAAAAGCAGGTTTACATGCTGGAAAAAAATGACTATATTTATCTGGGCATTAACGGAGAAGGAGTCTTGTTATTTGACAATTATGGTACGTATTTAAAGACTTTCCCCTTGTTAAACAGTGGTGGATTCCAGGTAAGTAATGGAATAATATCTTATTATAAAGAGGGGGAATTGTATTTTTATAATACAAACAATTTTACTGAAAATCATATTATATTACCAAAGCATGATTGTAAACAGGTAAGGATTGAAAATAAAAGATTATTTATGCAAACTAAAGAGAAAATATTTATTTATCAATGGAATAATTTGTAGAGGATTCTGTAGTGAAAAAGGAAAGAATAAAAAAAGATGAAAGTTTAAAAAGAATACATCGCAAATCAATATTATTTAATAAAAGAGAAATACAGGCAATTGAGCATTATTGTCAAAAATATAAAATCAAGAACAAATCGAAGTTTATGCGGGAGATGATAATAACATCGATACTTAAAAAATTTGATGAAGATTATCCATCCTTATTCGAAAAGAAACCTACTTTATTTAACCAGAATTTGAAAAGAAAAATTTAGAATATGACAAAAGATAATTCAAAAGAAGCAATGCATATAGCCATTGCCGGTAATATCGGTTCAGGAAAAACCACATTGGCGGGTTTATTATCAAAGTATTACAACTGGGATGCGCATTACGAGGATGTTGATGATAATCCCTACTTAAACGATTTTTACGAAGATATGCAACGCTGGTCGTTTAACTTGCAGGTATATTTTTTGAATAGTCGTTTAAACCAGATTTTGAGTATCAGAAAATCGGGTAAAACAGTTATTCAGGACCGAACAATATATGAGGATGCATATATTTTTGCTCCGAACCTTCATTCAATGGGACTAATGTCAACTCGTGATTTTGAAAATTATTTTACGCTTTTTAATTTAATGACCTCATTGATTCAACCACCTGATTTGTTAATTTACTTAAGGGCTACAGTACCTACGCTAGTTAACCAGATTCAAATGCGGGGAAGAGAATACGAAAACTCAATTCGATTAGATTACCTGAAAAGATTGAATGAGAGATACGAGGCCTGGATCAATTCCTATAATTTAGGTAAAATGTTGATTATTGATGTTGACAATCTGAACTTTACCGAAGTAAAAGAAGATTTAAGAAGCGTAATTACTAAAATTGACGCAGAAATTCACGGATTGTTCTAAATTATTTTATAATGATAAAATGCAATAATGCTTAAATGCTCAAATACCCTTTAATGATTAAGTCTGTGATAATAAACAATTTGATTTGGTTTTTCGGACTTTGATTTTTATATTTATGGTAATATTTTTATTATCGCATTTTTGAATAATGGACATTGACAAGGTTATGAAGACGCAAATGATGTTGAGCATTTAAAGCATGATCCTGTCATAAAGAATATACTGGATGGAGATTTAGCTTCACAACCAACAATATCCCGCTTTGAAAACAATATTGATAAAGCCACCATTTTTAACATTTTATATGGCTGGCTTAATAAATATGTTGAAAGCTTAGCAGGAAGAAAACAAGTAATT
>DAOWML010000152.1 GCA_030643125.1 Bacteroidales bacterium | reverse complement strand
TAATTATTACTGGTTGGTTGAGCATCGCTGGAATGGAGAAAATGCACCAGATAATGAAGCTATTATGGGAATGTTGGCAAAACATAAGCTGAATCTGTATTTTACTCCCGGAAGACGCTGGGATTACTCTAATACCGGATATGTTGTTTTGGCTAGTATTGTTGAAAGGCTTACAAACGAGAAGTTTGCAGACTTTATGTATGAAAATATTTTCGAACCTTTAAAAATGGACAATTCTTTCGTTTATAGTAGTTCATTAAGTAATGTTAAAAAAGATCGATTAATAGGATATTATTATCGTGGACGTAGATATAGAATGATTCCTGAAACAGTTAATGATGGTGCTGTTGGTGATAAAGGAGTTTATTCTACTACTGAAGATCTTTTTAAATGGGATCAGGCGCTTTATAATAATTCTCTGGTTTCTTATGAAACCTTTAACGAAGCAATTTCAACATTTAAGCTTAGAAATAAATATGAAATTCCTTATGGATTTGGGTTTAGAATAAGAACCAGAAACGATAAAAAAATTGCATACCATCATGGTAAATGGAATGGCTTCAGAACAAGTTTGCTTCGTTATGTTGAAGATACAAATACAGTAATTGTTTTAAATCACACATCATCATCACTTAACAATTCTATAATTCGTGATATACAACAAGTTTTAGACGATTCGTCGAGTGTAAATATGACTCATCAGGTAGTTACTTCAATTTTGGACGATGATCTTGAGAGTGCCGTTGAGTATTACTTTGAACATACTTACGGTAAAAGTGTAAAATTGGATATAGTAAAAATTTCAAAAGTAAGTCAGGTTCTTTACGATACGAATAATCCTGTAACTGCGAAACAATTGCTATTATTTAAAGATATGTATGTTAGGGGAGAGCTGGATACAAACTTCATGAACGACAGAAACTTCCTGGAAGCTCTAACAATAAAAAGATAAATTAAATTGATTTTATCCTAATTCGCTGATTCTTTCTAATCCTTTAAGTCCAAGAATTTTAATCTTTCTTCCATCCAAAGCAATTATCTTCTCGCTTGCAAATGTAGAAAGTGTTCTGATTGCATTTGAGGTTGTCATGTTGGAAAGATTAGCCATATCTTCACGTGAAAGATAAACTTTTATGGTTGCTTCATCTTCTTCAAGGCCGTAAGTATCTTTAAGGAATAAAAGAGATTCGGCTAATCGGCCACGAATATGTTTTTGTGTAAGTGTAACAGTCCTGTTATTAGAAAATCCCAACTCAGAAGCTAATGATCGAATAATACTTAAAGAAAGATCATAATTTGTTCCAAGAACCTTAAATAATGTTTCTTTTTCAATAGTGCAAATAATACTATCTTCAATAGCTTCAGCCGATGCAAGATAATTTTGCTCAGCAAAAAGTGCTCTGTAACCAATAAATCCAACAGGTTTTGCCATACGTACAATTTGTTCCCGACCGCCTACACCTTCTTTATAAATTTTCACTTTACCTTTCGAAAGGCAAATTAATCCGTTAGGTTTATCACCTTCTTTATAAATAATATCATTTTTTTTGTAATGAGTACAGGTGCTATTTTGTTTTAGTAATTCTTTTTCATCAGTACTAAGAACTCTAAAAACAGACATTTGATTATCGATAATATTATGGCATTCAACGTTCATTGATTAATTTTTTATAAAAATATGTTAGAAAACATACAAATGTATCATTTTAGTCTAAAACTATAAAATATTTTAATGAAAATCGGATTTTAATTTCAATATATAATTAATTCGGTTGTTGCGACAAGCTCAACAACCTTGTTTTATGCTCAACAACTTATTTCTTCGTACCCTGGAGTTTGTCGAAGGGTACTTTTAAATTGAGTATAGTTTTTAGATAATTCTGGCAATTTGTTTTTTCATACCCTGAGCTTGTCGAAGGGTTAATTATATTTTGCTACCAGAGGCATTCTTCTCCCGGCACCAAATGCTTTAGATGAAATTCTTAATATTGGGGGTGCCTGATATCGCTTGTATTCATTACTGTTAACAAGTTTAACGATTCTTTCAATTAGTGTCGTATCCCAACCTTCTTCAATAATATCTTCAAAAGTTTTTTGTAATTCAATGTATGCAAAAAGTATTTTATCAAGAGTATCATAATCGGGTAAGGAATCTGAATCTTTCTGATCGGGACGAAGTTCTGCCGATGGTGGTTTAACTATTGTATTCTCTGGAATTATTTCAGAATCGCGATTAATATATCGGGCTAATTTATATACATCGGCTTTGTATACATCGCCTAAAACTGAAAGTCCACCATTCATATCGCCATAAAGTGTTCCATAACCCACAGCTGCTTCACTCTTATTTGAAGTATTTAATAGAATATGTCCAAACTTATTAGATAAAGCCATTAGAATTGTTCCTCTGGCTCTGGCTTGAATATTTTCTTCTGTAATATCTTCTTGTAATCCTTTAAACACTGTTTTTAGCGATTCGTTAAAACTGTCAACTACACTCTGAATGTTAATAATATCGTATTTTACGTCAAGATTTTTTGCTAAAATCTCAGCATCGGTAATGGAATGTTCTGATGAATATTTAGATGGTAAAAGAAGTACTCTGATATTTTCAGCTCCTAATGCACGTACTGCAATAACAAGCGATACTGCAGAATCAATCCCTCCTGATAATCCAAGAGTTGCATTTGTGAAATTCATTTTCTTAAAATAGTCGCGAATACCTAAAACCAGAGCATCATGAATTTTTGCAATAACATCAGGATCTTCATCAATTGTCTTTTTAATAGCACACTGATTTATTTCATCGAGATTATATATTTTATAATCTTCTGTAAACAACTTCATTTCATCTGCAATTGTTCCATCAGGATTAACAACAAGTGATCCTCCATCAAAAATTAATTCTGTTTGGGCACCAACTTGGTTAACGCTGAATAAAGGGAGATTGTATTTCTTGGCATTGCGAATGAAAACATTTTTTCGACCCCATATTTTTGTGTAAGAAAATGGAGATGCTGCGATATTAATAATAAAATCGGGCTTATATTCAATAAGCTTATCCATTGGAGTGACATTATACAGCTGATTTTTTGCAAAAGTGTTCTCGATTGGTTGAAGATCCCATAAATCTTCGCAGATAGTTATTGCTATTTTTTTGCCTTTGTATTCTACAACATTAAATTTATCATTAGACTCAAAATATCTGTATTCATCAAATATATCGTAAGTTGGTAACAAAGTTTTATTTTGGGTAAATTTTACTTTACCATCTGCAATAAAAATAGCTGAATTGTATAATCTTTTCCCTTTTTGATGATAATTTAAAGTTGGTGATCCAATAATTACTGCTATATCAGTACAATGAGGTGCAATTTCTTCTACGGCAATCTCACATTGCTCAATAAATGATTTCTTTTCCAGCAAATCCTGAGGAGGATAACCGCAAACAGATAATTCCGAAAAGACAATCAAATCAACATGATCATTTTTTGCTTTTTCAATCTGATCCAGGATTTTCGAAGTGTTTTTCTCAAAATTACCTATATGATAATTTAGTTGAGCCAGAGCAATTTTCATACAAGTCCAATTTTAAATATGAGTAGTTTAGAATAATATTCCTATACGAATAGCAAAATTATTTAATGTTATTTTATTATCAGAATCTGTTGTGATATCAATAAATCCATTTGTATAAGTTAAACCTAAAATTATTGCACTATTTCCTCCAATTGAATATTCCACACCTGCACCAATATAATATCCCAAATTAAAAAGTTTTATTTCATCAGAAATGTTCTCGCTATCCAGTTCAAAATTATCAACTTCTCCGGTAGCTTTAATATTGATTCCTCCATTAATTCCTAAATTAGCAAAAAAGGTCAAATAGCCAATTTCATTGGTTTTTAGTTTTAAACCCAAAGGAATGTTGATGTATTGCAATTTGTAGTGAACTGTACTTCCTGGATTTAATGTTGTATCAGTACCACTAATCTTTAATTTTTTTTCGTTTTCAAAAGTTAAATTGCCTCCCGTATTATCTATCGATATACCTGTTGTGAAGGCATAGTTTTGAGCAAAAAAATTGTCCATATTTAAACCGATGTTAACTCCAAACTTAGATCCATCACTTTCAACATTTTTTATATCTGATGACATCCACGAAAATTGGGGATCAACAAAAACAGTAAAACGCGTATCTTGCGAAAATGCTTTAACACTGATAAGGGCTAATATTGAAATAAATAAATACTTTTTCATACTTTTAGGCTTTGTTTTTAGTTAATACAAAAATATATAAAAATCGTATCAATTTAAGTGATTTTTGTTGATTGTATTCAAAAATCAGACCTTAATTTAAGTAAATAGAATTATTTAGTGCTTGTTAAGAAATAAAGTTTGCAAAATTGACGAAGTTATTTTGTTTATTTTTAAGACATAAAAGTTGCGAATAGCCACAGTTTATTTAATACTTTTATAACGAAGAAAATAAGCAAAAGAACAAGTCTAGATGTAAAGGTTGTTTTTTAACAAGCACTTAACATAAAATTTTTGAAAAAATGATTAAAAAAGGATTTGTACTTTTCATTATTGTTATTTCAGTTTTAACATCATGTAATAAAAAAGATAAGTTTGATGTTGATATAAATAATGTAGAGTTGAATATTAAAATAAATCGACTGGATAAAGACATCTTTGAGATAGATCCTGGAAATATAGATGAAGAAATTTTAGACATTATTGATAAATATGGTGAGTTCTTTGAATTGTACAGCACAAGAGTTATTAATTTGGGAAATCCTTATAATAAGGAGTATCCAGATTACATAACAGGATTTATTACCGATTATACTATGAATAAAGTTTATGAAAAGGTGATGGAAGTTTTTCCTGATATTGAAAATACTGAAAATGATATTAATAATGCTTTTAAGAGATATAAATATTTTTTCCCCGAAAAAAAGATTCCTGCTATTTATACTTTTATTGGAGGATTTAATCAATCTGTTGTTGTGGCAGATAGTATTTTAGGTATAGGTACAGATAAATATTTAGGTAAGGATTGCGAATTTTATGACCGACTAAGTATTACAAATTATTTGAAGAAGAATATGAATCCGGAAAATATTCCTACAGATGCATTAAGAGCTTGGGCACTGACAGAGTTTGTTTATAATGATTCCATTGACAACCTTGTAAATAATATAGTTTATCATGGTAAAATACAGTATTTTTTAGATGCAATGTTCCCAAATTATTCAGATTCATTAAAAATGGGTTTTACTTCGGATCAAATGCTATGGTGTATTAAGAACGAAAAACAAATGTGGAATTATCTTATCGAGAAAAAGCTGTTGTTTTCAACTGATTATATGACAATTAATAAGCATATTAACCCTGCTCCTTTTACTTCAGGTTATCCTAAAGAGTCACCAGGGAGAGCTTCGATTTGGTTAGGCTGGAAAATTGTTGATGCATATATGGAAAGAAATTCGGATCTTACTTTAAAAGATTTAATGCTTAACGATGATTACCAAAATATTCTTTCAGAGTCAAGGTATGAACCATAAACTGGTTTCAAATTTCCAACTTCAGGTTCCAAATTTCAAATCCGGTTTTTAGACTTTCGTATTTTGTTTAACTATTCAGTTGCTGAATAATAGCTTATACGAAAAAATGTTGAACAAAAGTTTTTGTTAAGCGTTCTTATATAAAATATTAACAAATCGAATCATTTATTTATGTACATTTGTTAATTTAAAAATTATGATTCAACAAAATAATTAATCATCATAAAATACTTTACTATGAAATCTGATATTGAAATTGCTCAAAGTGCCAGCATTCAGCCAATCGTAAACATTGCAAAACAACTAAATATTCCGGAAGATGATCTTGAATTATATGGAAAATATAAAGCCAAGCTTCCTTTGAAATTAATTGATGAAAAGAAAGTAAAAAAAGCGAACTTGATACTAGTTACAGCTATAACGCCAACTCCTGCCGGAGAGGGAAAAACTACAACATCTATTGGATTAGCTCAAGCATTAAATAAAATTGGTAAAAAAACTAC
>DAOWML010000312.1 GCA_030643125.1 Bacteroidales bacterium | reverse complement strand
GATTGATTTTTATTGTATTAAGCTTGAATATACAGATAGTTTAATTTGTAAAGCACATAATTATTTTAAAATCCTGATTGAAAAAATGAATAATTGACACCAAAATAAATGAGTTATAGAACTGTATTAATTCAAAAATGGAGGAAAATATTATGGAAAGTTTAATGAATTTGTTTGATGATTTAAATTGGGAAGATGCAAATGAATATTTCAATGAAACAAAAAGAAAGGTATTAAGAGATGAAAATGGCTGTAGAACTGTTTTGTTAAAATTACCAAAAAACTTTTATATGGCCCCGCATTCACATATTACTACTGAGCAACATATTGTCCTCAAAGGAGAATATACAAGCAAAGGTAAAAACTTTCCGGAAGGTTCTTACCAGATTTTTTCGAAGGGTGATGATCATGGACCATTCGAATCAAAAAATGGAGCTTTGATATTGGTTATTTGGGATCCTATAAGGCTAAAAAATAAAAACAGACTAGTAATAACATTAAAGGACGTAGTAAATACTATCTCAAGGATAAATCATCCTACTATTAATTATTCATTAATTGATCTGGGAATAGTAACTGATATTAAATTAATAGGAAATAAAGTTATACTTGTTTTTGCATTTTCTTCTACTCATTTATCAATTGATAGTGAGCTTGTTAAATCTGTTTCACAACCACTTCATGACTTAGATTTAGACTTTGAATATGAGATTAGAATGATGACAGAAGAAGAAAAATCAAAATTTTTACAAATGGAAGCTGAAGCATCAAGAGGTGAATAAAATGTTTTAAGATAACAAAGATTATATTGCTTATTAATTAAAATAAATGCATCATGTTAAATTTAAGAAACAATTTCATTTTTGCTCCTATAAAAACTGGATATGGTGATTCTCTGGGAAATATCAGCAAAAAACATGTTGATTTTTATCTCAAACGAAGTAAGTTTTTAGGAGCCATAACTTTGGAACCTCTTTATATGGAAAAAAATCTTCGTGAACTGCCAACTCAGATTGGCATTGATAATGATGATAAGATCGAAGGGCTGAAAAACCTGATATCAGAAATACATAAAAATGAAACAAAAGTAATTGCACATTTAAATCATCCGGGGAGAATGGCAAACCCCAAAATTCCCGGAAACATTTTTCTTTCATCTACAGATAAGGCTTGTGAAAATGGCGGTGCTAATCCAAAAACAATGGATAAGGCCGACATGCAAGATGTTTTAGAATTATTTAAAAACTCTGCAATACGTGCTGAAAAAGCCGGTTTTGATATAATTGAACTTCAGTTCGGACATGGATATTTATTGGCTCAGTTTATATCACCAAAAGTTAATGATAGAACAGACGAATATGGTGGATCTTTTAAGAACAGAATAAAATTTCCGTTAGAAGTATTAGAGGCTGTTAAATCAACTGTTGATTTACCTGTTATTGTTCGAATAAGTGGTGATGAAATGATACCTGATGGTATCAAACTTCCTGAAATGATTCAGTTTTCTAAAATCTTAAAAGAAAAGTCAGTTGATGCAATTCATGTATCTGCAGGAACAGTTTGTAATACTCCACCATGGTTTTTTCAACATATGTTTGTGCCGAAAGGAAAAACCTGGGAATTTGCTAAAAAAATAAAACAGGAAACAGATATTCCTATTATTTACGTGGGTCAGATTAATACAAAAGAAGATATTGAATTATTAAACAATGAGTATAAAGCAGATTATATAGCCGTTGGAAGAGCGCTTGTTGCCGATCCTGATTTTATTGGAAAAATATTGTTGAAAAAAGAAGGTAATTATCGTCCTTGTCTGGCATGTGCCGAAGGTTGTTTAGGAGGTGTTAAATCAGGACAAGGGCTTCAATGCCTGGTTAATCCTGCGGTAGGAAGACATACTGAGCCCGTTAAGGAAGCTGAAAAATTTAAATATTTTGCGGTTATTGGAGGTGGTTTAGCCGGAATGGAAGCTGCT
The DNA here is from genome assembly GCA_030643125.1 of Bacteroidales bacterium. Classification (GTDB taxonomy): domain Bacteria; phylum Bacteroidota; class Bacteroidia; order Bacteroidales; family UBA12077; genus UBA12077. The sequence goes on along the minus strand of DAOWML010000312.1, from coordinate 1,161 downwards.
ATAACATTAAAGAAAAGAGGACATGATGTTGATCTTTATGAAAAAGATAAATTAGGAGGTCAGTTTAATATGGTTCCTCTTACTCCCAATAAAAAATCGATGGAGACTTTAGTTCCGTATTTTATAAAGGAAATAGAAAACAATGGCATAAATATTATTCATAAAGAAGCCGTTAAATCAAATTTAATTGGTAAATATGATGAGGTAGTAATTGCAACTGGTTCTACGCCTGCAAAGATTGATATCCCTGGCTTGGATAAATTTTATTGGGCAGAAATTTTATTCAAAGAAAATTTACCTGAAAATAAAAAAGTATTAATAATTGGTGGTGGCCTTATTGGCGTTGATATTGCAACAGCTTTAATACCGAGAAATAATCAGGTAATAATTGTTAAAAGAACAACTGATTTTGGTGAGGATATGGAAATGATAGCTAAAACCCTTTCTTTAAAAATGATGAAAGAAAAAGGAACTCAATTTAGTGATCATACATTTATTGAAAAGGTTGATGGAAAAACGATTTATGCGAGAAAAAATAACGAACCAATTCAATTTAATGATATTGATCTTATTGTTGTTTCAACCGGAATGAAAAGTTTTAATCCTTTAAAAAATGAATTAGAAAATGTAATGCCTGTGCATATAATTGGTGATGCTAAAGAAATAGGTAATGCACAGGGTGCTATAACAAATGCTTATGAAGAAGCAATTATGTTATAATTAGAATAGTAAATTAAAAACAGTTAATTATAAATACAATCAGATGAAGCTTTTAATGATATATATGAATCGGTTTTCGTATAAACCTACAATCAAAACAATAGAGTCGATGCCTGATTTTAGTGAAGGTAAAGAATATGAAAATGTTCAGGCAGCATTTATTCAGGTCGAAAAAGAAGATGAAGAAAAGGAAAGCGAAGTAAAAAAGAAACTTCTTAAAAATTTAAAATGGATTGCAGGCAAAAATAACACGAAACATATTATTTTACATTCGTTTGCACATTTATCTGAAAGCAAGGCCGATCCAGAATTTTCAAAAGCTTTATTTGATAATATCGATGAACGTTTAACTAACTCAGGATTTACTGTTGAGCAAACTCCTTTTGGATATTTTCTGGATTTAAATGTTGAAGCACCGGGTTTTTCTCTGGCGCGTGTATT
>DAOWML010000260.1 GCA_030643125.1 Bacteroidales bacterium | reverse complement strand
TGGGCTTTCCTGTGCCACCAATGTTTAAACCTTTTCGCTGACCAATGGTATAAAAATGAGCTCCATGATGTTCTGCAATAACTTTTCCATCATCACGATTGTATTGATATGCTTTCGAAATATCGATTAATTCATCAGAAGAATTTAAATTATTATAATAGTTTTCAGGAATTTCAATAATATCACCTTGTTGTGCTTTTAGCTTTTGTTTCAAAAAAACAGGGAGATCAACCTTTCCAACAAAACAAATTCCCTGTGAATCTTTACGGCTTGCAGTTGCCAAGCCTTGTTCATCGGCAATTTTGCGAACTTCGGGTTTTAGTAATTCTCCAATTGGAAATAACGCTTTTGATATTTGTTCTTGACTTAATTGGCATAAAAAGTAACTCTGATCTTTATTTGGATCAGAACCTGCCAATAATCTGTGAATTGTTTTACCATTTATTTCTTTGGTTTCTTTTCTGCAATAATGACCTGTAGCAACATATTCGGCACCAAGCTTTAATGCTTCGTCAATAAATAAATCAAATTTTATTTCACGATTACACAAGACATCAGGATTTGGAGTTCTTCCACGTTCATATTCCGAAAACATATACTCTACTACTCTTTTTCTGTATTGATCGCTTAAATCAACTGTATGCAACAAGATATCTAATTTCTTTGAAACCATTTCAGCAAAGAGCAAATCATCTTCCCAGGTACAATTACTGGTTAAGGTAACCGAAGCATTATCCCAGTTTTTCATAAACAATCCAATTACTTCATATCCCTTTTGTTTTAAAAGATATGCAGCAACGCTTGAATCAACGCCTCCCGACATCCCAATGACTACTTTTTTCATAAATCTAATCCACTAAAATAATAACGGATGCAAAGGTATTTATTTTTTATTATTAATTACAAACCTGCCAGTCGCCTGCCTAACGGTTAACCTGCAGTAGGTATGGTAGTCAGGGCAGGCAGATCAAGAATTGTAAATTTTCTTTCTGATAATATTACAGTTAGTATCTGTTAATAACATAATTCTTAAATAGGAATTATTTTAATTAATTTTATACTATAATAACTATATGATTAATGTCTCAACTGACAATATATAAAGCATCTGCAGGATCGGGTAAAACTTTTAAACTTACCGAAGAATATTTAAAACTGCTATTCAAATATCCTGAAAATTACCGAAGAATACTGGCTGTTACTTTTACCAATAAGGCTACAGCCGAAATGAAAAATAGAATTTTGAGCGAACTTAACAAACTAGCCAAAGGATTAAAATCTGATTATCAGGAAGGGCTTAAAAAAGAATATAAATTATCAGAAGCTGAAATAAAACTCAAGGCAAGTAAAATCTTATTATTACTACTTCACGATTTCTCAAAATTTTCGGTCAGTACAATCGATAAGTTTTTTCAAAAAATTATTCGCTCGTTTACCCGCGAAGTTGGAATCCAACCCGGATACACGATAGAATTAAATCAGAATGAAATTTTATTAAAAGTTATTGATAATTTATTGCTTGATTTAGACGAAAATACTGAATTACGTGTATGGCTTTCTAATTTAGCATCTGATAAAATAGAGCATGGGAATAAATGGGATTTTAAAGATGATATTAAGAACCTTGCCCTGGAAATTTTTAAAGAAGAATACAAAGCATTTGATCAGCAGCTCATTAAAAAAATGAGCGACAAGGATTTCCTGAAAAATTATATTAAAAATTTACAGGCAATCAGGGTGAAGTTTGAGAATACATTAATAAAAATTGGAACGGAAGCTTTAGGCTTAATAAATTCTAATGGTTTAGTAATTGAAGATTTTAAATGGAGTAAGTCAAGTGTCCCAAATTATTTTAATAAAATAGTTCATAATAAAGATTTTGAGCCTAAAACAAGAACATTAAAAGGAGCAGAAAGCTTCGACGAATGGTTCACAAATAAAAGCCCAAATAAAGATACTATTGAAAATGTATTAAACAATGGTTTATTCGACTTACTTGTTGAAACAGTTAAATATTACGAAAAAAATCATATTCAGTACTATTCGTCGGTCGAAATTTTAAAATTCATTCACACGCTTGGAATTCTGACTGATATTTCCGGAAAACTCAGAGAATATTGTGAAGAACAGAATATATTTTTGATTTCTGATTCTGCAAAACTTCTTCAAATAATTATAGACAACAACGATTCTCCTTTTATTTATGAAAAAACCGGCAACATATATAAGCATTTCATGATTGATGAATTTCAGGATACATCAAAAATACAATGGCACAATTTCAAACCACTTATTAACAATAGTCTTGCACAGGGAAGTAAAAATCTTTTGGTTGGCGATATAAAACAATCTATTTATCGTTGGCGTAACAGCGACTGGAAAATTCTCTCGGATGAAGTACAAAAAGATTTCGTACAATTTAACCCCGAAATACAGGCGCTAAATACCAACTGGCGAAGCAGGAAAAACATCATAGATTTTAACAATTCCGTTTTCTGTTATTCATCACAAGTACTTCAGCAATATTTCAATGGTGAGTTTACTGAATCTGATAATTCGGATAACCCTTACAAAACCAAAATTACAGATGCTTATCATGACGTATTTCAGAATATTCCGGATAATAATAAAGAAGATGGATATATAAATCATACATTCTTATCGGAAAAGGAATATGATTCGTGGAAAGATGAAGTAAAATTAAGATTGCCAAAAATAATAGAAGATTTACAGGAAAAAGGACATCACTTAAACGATATTGCAATATTAGTTAATAGAAAAAAAGAAGGTCAGGATATAGCCAACACGCTAATTGAATATAAAAATCAATCGGAAACAAAATATAAATTTGATTTCATATCGAATGATTCGTTATTTATTGCAAACTCTTCATTAGTAAAATTTATTATATCAATTCTGGAGTATATTCTTGATTCAAACGATGATATAAACTTATCATTTATAGCACACGAGTATAATTGTTATTTAAAATCAGATGAATTATCGAACTCTGAACTTCATGAACTGTTAAGAAATCATACAAAAGAAGAACAGAAAGAATGGCTGAAAAAAATTTTTCCAAAAGAATTTATTGAATCCTTAGATCAAATAGAGCAACTTCCGGTTTATGAATTAACCGATCGAATTATAAGATTATTCAGGCTAAATGAAATAACGGCAGAACTTCCTTATTTAAATGCATTTCTGGATATCGTGCTTGATTTCAGTAAAAAATCGGCCTCTGATATTCATACTTTTATTAACTGGTGGGAAGAAACAGGAAATAAAAAAACATTATCGGTATCGGAAAATCAGGATGCAATTCGAATTATAACTATTCATAGCTCTAAAGGGCTGGAATTTAAAAATGTGATTATTCCATTCTGTAATTGGGATATTGATCACAAATCGAATCAAACTAATATTTTATGGTGTAAAACTGATACAGAACCTTTTGATAAGTTGGATTTAATTCCTGTAAAATATTCAGGGAAACTTTCAAACACAGTATTTAAACCTGATTATTTAAAAGAAAAACTACATGCATACGTAGATAACTTAAATCTACTTTATGTTGCATTTACGCGGGTTAAAGAAAACCTTTTTTGTTTTTCTCCTTTAAAGGATAAGGCAAAAAAAATATCTAACGTGGGTAATTTATTGTTCTTCACCTATCAGAATTACAAAAACTATCCTATAAATAAAAGCTTAATTGATTTTACAGACCATTGGGATACACAAACAAATTCATTTGAGTTTGGAGAGTTAAAAAAAGTTATGGATGTTAAAAAGGATTTACCCGATGAAATTGAAATTAATCAGTTTGAATCATTTGATATTAAAAATAAACTCCGATTGAAATTACACGATAATTCCTTCTTTACCGGTCAGGAAAATGCCCCTTTCGAAAAAGTAAATCATGGAAAAGTAATGCA